>CAUQGU010000065.1:0-9381 GCA_963517645.1 uncultured Haemophilus sp.
ATAGCGGTATTCGTCGCATTGTGGCATTACGCGGTGATGAGCCAAAAGGCTATGCAAAAAAACCTTTCTATGCGGCTGATTTAGTTGAACTACTCCGCTCCGTAGCTGACTTTGATATCTCAGTTGCAGCATACCCTGAAGTTCATCCTGAAGCAAAATCAGCACAAGCAGATTTAATCAATTTGAAACGTAAAATTGATGCAGGTGCGAATCATGTCATTACTCAATTCTTCTTTGATATTGACAGTTATCTTCGCTTCCGTGATCGCTGTGCATCCATTGGTATTGAGGCTGAAATTGTTCCAGGTATTCTGCCTGTTACTAATTTCAAACAACTGCAAAAAATGGCATCATTTACGAATGTAAAAATTCCAGCATGGTTGGCTAAAGCATATGAAGGATTAGATGATGATCCTACTACTCGCAATCTCGTCGCGGCGAGTGTGGCAATGGATATGGTAAAAATCCTTTCTCGTGAAGGTGTGAATGACTTCCACTTCTACACGTTAAATCGTAGCGAACTCACGTATGCGATTTGTCATACATTAGGCATTCGCCCTACAGCAAATCCATAAAAGAAAAGTGCGGTTAAAATTAACCGCACTTTTTTATTTCCACTATACTCGTCTGACTTGCCAAAAAGTTTTTTTCCAATAAGGGCTATTCATAGAAGAATAAATCACACCACCTTTGGTTGAAGCGTGTAAAAATTTATCTTCTTTCACATAAATTCCAACATGATAACCATTTGGTCCGCGTCCCGTTTTAAAGAAAATTAAATCGCCTGTTTGGATATCTTCTTTACGAACAAGTTTTCCGTAACCCGCTTGATCTTTCGTAGTTCGAGGAAGATTGATATTAAAACGATCAATAAAGGTCTTTTGCACAAAACCAGAACAATCAATACCGCCACGAGACTGTCCACCTAAGACATAAGGTGTACCCGCCCATTCATATTGTTGTTCACTTAACATGGCAATGGCTATAATCGGATCACCAATCTGACCTTTATAGTTCATCGCATACTCTTCACGAACACCACTTGAACAAGCAAAAAGCAAAAAACTTCCTGCGACTAAAAAAGCACATTTAATCTTATTCATGTTCAATCCTGACAAAAGTGCGGTCAAAAACGACCGCACTTTTCTTACTATTGTTTTGGCTTGGTGTTTTCCACACGAGCACGTAATTTTTGCCCTGGCTTGAATGCCACTACTCGACGAGCAGAAACAGGAATGCTTTCACCTGTTTTTGGATTACGCCCTGGGCGGGAAGCTTTATTACGAAGTTCAAAATTACCAAAACCTGATAATTTTACTTCACCACCAGATTCTAACGATAAACGAATTTCCTCAAAGAAGTCTTCCACTAATGCTTTAGCTTCCGCTTTTTGTAATTGATACTTATCTAATAAGTATTCAGTAATATCAATTTTTGTAATCGTTGCCATGTTAGTCTCCTGTTTAGTCTCTAAGCTCCGCATTAAAGCGTTGTTTAACTTCGT
Organism: uncultured Haemophilus sp.; assembly: GCA_963517645.1. GTDB lineage: Bacteria > Pseudomonadota > Gammaproteobacteria > Enterobacterales > Pasteurellaceae > Haemophilus_D. The sequence continues at coordinate 1,505 of CAUQGU010000065.1, forward strand.
TTAATACAGCAGAGATTACCGCATTAATCTCATCATCTTCAAGCGTTTTTTCATTATCTTGAATGGTTAAACTGATTGCTAAGCTCTTATGTCCGCTAGCAACGCCAATGCCTTGATATACGTCGAATAAATTGACTTGTGTTAATTTTTCTCCGCCAGCTAGCTTACATGCTTCGATAATATCGCCTGCTGGCACATTATCAGCAACGACTAAAGCTAAGTCACGACGGTTTGCTGGGAATTTTGAAATCTCTTTGGCTTGAACCACTCGACGATTTGCAATGGCATCCCATAAAATTTCAAAAACAACTGCTTTGCCATTTAATCCTAGTTTTTGAGCGATAAGTGGATGAATAGTTCCAATAAAACCAATTTCTTTTCCATCTAATTCAATTGAAGCAGATTGTCCAGGGTGCAATGCGCTGTGCACTTTTGCCACAAATTTAACACGACTCCCCACTTCAGTGAGAGAAAGAATGCTTTCTAAATCACCTTTAAGATCAAAGAAATCTACATTTTCTGCTTTACCCGTCCAAGATTCAGATTTAGCGGTACCTGTAATTACACCAGCAAGAACAAACTCTTGGCGAATGCCAAATTCCGCATTGGCATCCGGAACAAAACGTAATCCTGTTTCAAATAAACGTACACGGTTTTGTTGACGGTTTTGGTTGTATAGTACTGCACCGAGTAATCCACTTAATAATGAAACACGCATTGCTGACATTTCAACTGAAATTGGATTTGGTAATACAAGTGCTTCAATTTCTGGATGAAGTAAAGTCTGTACTTTTGGATCAACGAAACTATAAGTAATCGCTTCTTGATAATCTGCATCAACAAGAGCAGTTTTAATTCGGCTTAAATCTAAATCAGACTCTTTATGTTCACGCATACGAAGATGTGCTAATGGTGCATTATTTGGAATGCTGTTATAACCATAAATACGTGCTACTTCTTCAATTAAATCTTCTTCGATTTCAATATCAAAACGCCAGCTTGCAGAAGTCACGGTCCAAACATCATTAGCATATTTCACAGCAAAACCTAAACGCTCAAAAATCTCGGTCACGGTTTCAGTTTCGATATGATGACCTAATAAGCTATCTAATTTTTCACGACGTAAAGTGACTTCATTGACTTTTGGTAAATATTGCTCGCTCACGACTTCACAAATTTCGCCTGCTTCACCGCCACAAATTTCGAGTAACAGTGCTGTTGCTCTTTCCATTGCGTGACGTTGTAGCGTAAAATCAACACCGCGTTCAAAACGATGTGAAGAATCGGTGTGTAAACCGTATTGTCTTGCACGTCCCGCAATCGCTAATGGTGCAAAGAATGCAGCCTCTAAAATCACATCTTTTGTTGTTTCAGCATCAACACCACTAGCTTGACCACCAAAGATACCTGCCATTGCTAATGGACCAGTTTGATCTGCAATCACTAAAGTATTCGGTTGTAATTTTGCGGTTGTACCATCTAATAAAACAAGTTCTTCGCCGCTATTGGCTAAACGTACTTGAACAGGTTGAGCTACTTTTGATGCATCAAAAGCATGCATTGGTTGACCTAATTCAAGTAAAACATAGTTAGTAATATCTACAATTGGGTCGATAGAACGAATACCGCAACGACGTAATTTTTCTTGTAACCAAATTGGTGATTGTGCTTTAACATTCACATTTTTCACCACGCGCAATAAATAACGCGGACATGCTTCTGGCGCATTTAATTCAATTTGAACTTTATCTGAAATTGTTGCCGGTACGGCATCAAAGTGCGGTTGATTAACAACTTGTTTATTAACCACGCCAACTTCACGTGCAACACCTGCAATACTTAAACAATCTGCACGGTTTGGCGTTAAACTAATTTCAATGGCTTTATCATCTAAATCTAAATATTCACGTAGATTTTTACCTACTGGCGCATCTAACGGTAATTCAATAATACCATCTGCATCTACATCAATGCCTAATTCAGAGAATGAGCAAAGCATCCCTTCTGAAGGTTGGCCACGTAATTTAGTTTTCTTAATTTTAAAATCACCAGGTAATACCGCACCTTCAGTTGCACATGCCACTTTTAAACCTTGACGGCAATTTGGTGCACCACAAACGATATCTAATAAACGGTCGCCACCAACATTTACTTTAGTGACACGTAATTTGTCTGCATCTGGGTGTTGAGCACATTCAACAACTTCACCTACAACCACACTGGTAAAGTCACCAGCTACCTTTTCAACGCCATCAACTTCTAAGCCAAGCATCGTGATTTGATCACATAACTGCTCTGTTGAAATTGATGGATTAACCCATTCTCTCACCCAATTTTCGCTAAATTTCATTATCTCTGTATCCTTTATTGATGAACGTGTTACGTTCTAAATTAATCATTATCGTCAATTTAACCCAACGGTTAATTACTTAAATTGTTTTAAAAAACGTAAGTCGTTTTCAAAGAATGAACGCAAATCTGTGACGTTGTAGCGTAACATGGTTAAACGCTCAACCCCCATGCCTACTGCGAAGCCAGAATATTCATTTGGATCAATACCTACGTTACGTAACACATTAGGATGCACCATACCACAACCTAGTACTTCTAACCATTTACCATTTTTACCCATTACATCAACTTCTGCAGAAGGTTCAGTAAATGGGAAATAAGAAGGACGGAAACGAACTTGTAAATCCTCTTCAAAAAATGCACGTAAGAAATCGTGTAATAAGCCTTTTAACTCGGTGAAGTTTGCTTTTTTATCTACATAAAGCAATTCAATTTGATGGAACATTGGTGTGTGCGTTTGGTCGTAGTCGTTACGATATACACGACCTGGCGCCATAATACGAATAGGTGGCTGCATTTTTTCCATGGTACGAATTTGTACACCTGAGGTTTGTGTACGAAGTAATAATTCAGGATTAAACCAGAATGTATCGTGATCAGCACGTGCTGGGTGATGTTTAGGAATATTTAATGCATCGAAATTGTAATAATCACTTTCGATTTCGGGACCGGTTTCCACAGAAAAACCTAACTCTGAAAAGAATTTTGTTACGCGATTGATGGTAATAGTCACTGGGTGTAAACCACCAGTTTCTGTTTTACGACCAGGAAGGCTCACATCAATACGTTCTTTTTCTAATTTCGCATTGAGTTCAGCTTGTTCCCATTCTGCTTTTTTAGCATTTAAAAAATCTAACGCAGCTTGTTTCGCTTCATTGATTTTAGCGCCCATTGCGGGACGCTCTTCCGCAGCAACATTACGCAATTCCTGCATAAGTTGGGTAAAATGCCCTTTTTTACCAAAATATTCCACACGAATTTCATCTAATGTGCTTAAACTTTTATTTTCGATTTGTTCAATCGCCGATTTTGCTTTCTCAACAAGATCTTTCAGATGTTGCATAGTTTCCCCTGATTATCTTTTCTAACTAAAATAAACCTAATGATAATACTAACTCATTAAAAAATCACGCGTTTATTAGTGAATTGATGTTTCAGATGAAAAATGACAAAGATTTTTGCTATTTTTTGAGATATATCACAGTAATTTTTAACATTTTGGATAGAATGAGGATGAATCGAGCATGTCTAGGAGGCGTATTATGTGGAAATCAATTTCTCAAGTCTTAGCGGATCAATTTGGTGCTTACTATAACATCAAAGAAAAAAACAAAGTACCTGGTGGCGAAGTAAATGAAACTTGGCTTATTACGGATGGAATCCAACCTGTCTTTGTTAAAGTGAATGAACGGTCCTATCGTTCAATGTTTCGTGCAGAAGCTGACCAATTAAACCTACTAGACAAAACCAATACAATCAGACTTCCACAAGTGTATGGCGTAGGCTGTTCTCAAAATCATAGTTTCTTATTGTTAGAAGCACTTCCTATTACTCAACAAACTGATGCCACCGCACATTTTGGCGAAGAATTAGCAAAACTTCATCAAGTATCCGGTACTAAAAACTATGGTTTAGATTTTGATACTTGGCTTGGTCCTGAGTATCAACCTAACAAATGGAATGGGAGCTGGGCGAAATTCTTTGCAGAACAACGCATTGGATGGCAATTACAGCTTTGCAAAGATAAAGGATTGGATTTTGGCGATCTTGATTTAATAACTGAGAAAGTAAAACAAAAGCTTGCAAAACATAATCCGAAGCCCTCTTTGTTACATGGTAACTTATGGATTGAAAATACGGCTGTTGTAGGTAACCAAACCTTTACTTATGACCCTGCTTGCTACTGGGGAGATAGAGAATGTGACTTAGCATTCAGTGAACTATTCCAACCTTTCTCGCCTGAATTCTATGAAATTTATGACCGCACTTTCCCGCTTGATAAAGATGGTTTTGAAGAAAGAAAACACCTTTACCAGCTCTATTATTTACTCAATTTCAGCCATCGTTTTAATGGAAGTTATATCAATTTAACTACTAAGCTAATTGAAGAACTTTTACTTGAATAATTTCTTAAACATAAAATAAAAAAGAGCGTAATTTTTATTACGCTCTTTTTGTCTTCTCTATCTAATTATTTTTGATAAAGAGGTGCTGGACCTTGAGTTCCACCGTTAACTTGACCACCTTCTTGTAATTTTAATACAGAACCAGAAGCAGTGATTTCTACACGACGGTTTGGACGTAAACAGTCTTTCTCAGCTTTACTTGCGTGTTTGTAACCATTACAAGCTTTAACTTGTGGTACTTTACCGTAACCAACAGCTGTAATTTCAGATGTTACACCATCTTCAATTAAACGAGCTTTAACACGGTTTGCACGACGTTGAGAAAGATCTAAGTTGTAAGCATCAGAACCTAAACGGTCAGTGTAACCTGCAACTTTAACTTCTTTAGCACCAGTTTCTTTTAATTGTGCTGCAACGTTATCAACAACTTCTTTACCACGTGGAGTTAAAGTATCTTTATCGAAGTCGAACAAGAAGTCACCACTTAAAGTAAATGCTGAGTTTCCGTTACAACCGTTTGGATACCAGAAGAAGCTTTGAGCATTGTGGTTTTTGTCAAATAATATTTTATATTGACAAATTTTGTGAACACCGTTCTCACGATAGTTGAATGCATAATCCCACTCTTCAACACCGTATAAACCTTCAGAGAAGTGTGGACGACCGATTAGGTTATATAATTGGTCTTTGTTCATACCACGTTCGATCATACGAACGTTATCCCAGTTTGGCCATGAACCAAATTGGCTACCATCATGATTGAAACCAGCTTTATCAATCTTAGGCCATACGAGTTGTGGTACTTGTTGACCATCAACTTCTTTATATTCTGGAGTACCAGCTTCTGTAACTTTGCTTAAGTTACCACAAGCAGCAACTGTCGCTACTGCTACTGCAGATAATAAAATACGAGATAATTTCATTTCTTTACCTTTTTACTGTTAAGGTGCAATCCTTGCAAGAAGAACCTACACAACTAAACTTTATAAATTTTACAAATAAAACTATAAAAAGTTTCATGGCGTATGGTAGTCATAATTCTTTAACTTGTAAATAAAAAAACATTAAAAAATGATTTTTTATGGAACTTTTTTTGTAAAGTTGTGTAAAGAGTTGTCAAATAAGTAAATTTTTTTCTTATTGAATAAAATCCTGTCCATTTTTTGTTAAATTTCGATGGATAATTCCCTCAATACACTCTTCAGCTTGCTTACCTATTTTTTGTAAAAGTGGCTTTTTCACTTTATATTTCACAGCGATCACTGACTTATCTTTCATTTTTTCAAGAATAATATCATCGCTAGTTGCTAACTCATCGACTAACTGAAGCTCTAGCGCTTGCTGACCGAACCAATGCTCACCAGTTGCGACTTTATCGACATCTAAGTGCGGTCGATTTTGAGTGACAAATTGTTTAAATAATTGATGAGTTTCTTCAAGTTCTGCTTGGAATTTCTGTTTCCCTTTTTCGGTATTTTCACCTAACACTGTGACGGTGCGTTTAAATTCTCCCGCTGTCATCACATCAACATCGACATCATGTTTTTTCAACAAACGATGAATATTGGGAATTTGCGCAACCACTCCAATAGAACCAATGATCGCAAAAGGTGCGGAAACAATTTTATCTGCCACACAAGCCATCATATAGCCACCACTTGCAGCAACCTTATCTACGGCAACCGTTAATTTAATCCCTTTTTGTTTTAAGCGAGCTAACTGTGAAGCAGCCAAACCATAACCATGAACAACACCACCAGGGCTTTCTAAACGTAGCAAGACCTCATCATCGGCTTTTGCCACATTAATAATCGCTGAAATTTCCTCTCGAAGTGCGGTCGTTTCGGATGCAGAAATATCACCTTTAAAATCGAGCACATAAACACAAGGTTTAGGCGTTTCTTTCTCACCATTTTTTAATTTCGCTTTTAACGCCTTTGCCTCTTGCTTTTTCGCTTTTTTCTCAGCTTTTTCTGCTTGTTTAAGTTCTTCTTCTGAAAGCTGAAAATCGCGCAAATGCTTTACCGTTTCCTTAAATTCTTCTGAGAGATCTGTCACGACCAATTCACCATGATGTGTTGCATTACGCTGTCTTGCTGAAATAATCATTGCAACAATAGCGGCAATCACAAGTAAAATCGTTAAAATCTCTAAAATAAAAATGCCATAGCCGGTCAAAATATCAGACCACATAGTTTTCTCCTAAAATAAAGTGAAGGCATTATTTTACTGTGCAAGCCTGATTTACACTAACTTTTTATGGAAAATTTTGCGATTTAAGGTAAACTAACGCAGTTTTATTGCCTAATTTATAATGAATTACAGAGGTTTATATGTCTAAAGTTGCATCCATTGTTGATGTGTTACAAGGTAAAATCGCTATTGGCGAAAAAGTTACCGTACGCGGCTGGGTTCGTACCCGTCGTGATTCTAAAGCTGGTCTTTCTTTCCTCGCTGTTTATGACGGCTCTTGCTTTGATCCTATTCAAGTCATCGTCAATAACGATATTGAAAATTATGAAAGTGAAGTATTACGCTTAACAACGGGCTGTTCTGTTATCGTAACCGGCACCATTGTTGAGTCACCTGCTGAAGGTCAAGCTGTTGAACTTCAAGCTGAAAAAGTAGAAGTGACAGGGTTCGTAGAAGATCCTGATACTTATCCAATGGCAGCAAAACGTCACTCAATTGAATACTTACGTGAAGTAGCTCACTTACGTCCTCGTACCAATATTATCGGTGCTGTAGCGCGTGTTCGTCACTGTTTAGCGCAAGCGATTCATCGTTTCTTCCATGAGCAAGGTTTCTATTGGGTGGCTACCCCATTAATTACTGCATCAGATACTGAAGGTGCGGGCGAAATGTTCCGTGTTTCAACGCTTGATTTAGAAAATCTTCCTCGTGGTGAAGATGGTAAAGTCGATTTCAGTCAAGACTTCTTCGGCAAAGAATCATTTTTAACCGTTTCAGGCCAGTTAAATGGTGAGACTTACGCGTGTGCATTAAGCAAAATCTATACTTTCGGTCCAACATTCCGTGCTGAAAATTCAAATACAACTCGTCACCTTGCAGAATTCTGGATGGTTGAACCTGAAGTCGCTTTTGCAACACTTGCTGACAATGCTAAATTAGCAGAAGACATGTTGAAATACGTGTTCCGTGCAGTACTTGCTGAGCGCAAAGATGACTTGAAATTCTTTGAAAAACATGTAGATAAAGATGTGATTACTCGTTTAGAAAACTTTGTAAACTCTGATTTTGCTCAAATCGACTATACCGATGCGATTGATGTATTATTAAAATCAGGTAAAAAATTCGAGTTCCCAGTATCTTGGGGTATCGATTTATCTTCTGAACATGAACGTTTCTTAGCAGAAGAATATTTCAAATCACCTGTTG
>CAUQGU010000066.1:0-9313 GCA_963517645.1 uncultured Haemophilus sp.
TTTAACTCTGTTTTTGATTTTTCATGGCTTCACAAACTTCGCAAATCGGTTTTGCTTCGTTTGCGGCAAGAGACAATACTGCTGGCGATTCTGGTGTTCCGCTAGATTGTATTAAATTACCTTTTACAGTCACTTTACCTTTTAACGTGATACCAGAGCCATCAATAACAATCGTACCTGCTTTTCCACGAATATTTACTTGTGTAGTGCCAGTTAATTTAATGTTTTTACTATGTTGTTTTAATTCTTTCCCTGCTTTGAAAACCGCATTGCGACTTGTTTGATGAGAATAATCTCGGCCAATTTTAACTTCTTGATTGGCATACACATCCATTGATAGATGATTCCCGATGTTTAATACTTCATCCTTTTCAATTTTAGTCATGCGATTGCGATTGATCTTATTAGATTGATCGCGACCTACCGTTAATGACTCATCTTGCCCAACCGTTTCAGTACGGTTGTTTCCGATGTTAATTGTTTCATCATGTCCTACTTGTTCGGTTCGATCATGTCCAATTTGTGTTGTTTCATCATTATTTACAACATTATTTTGGTCTTTTTCTGCATGAATAAAGATTTCTTCTCGGTCTTTTTCGTCTTCAAAACGTAATTCATTAAAGCCGTTACCTTTATGGGTTTTACTTTTTATGGTCATACGCGTTTTATGTTCAGGCAGAGCATAAGGCGGTTCCGTTGTGCTGTGATAAGTACGTCCCATGATGATTGGTTGGTCAGGATCGCCCTCTAAGAAATCAACCATTACTTCATGGCCAATACGAGGGATGGCAATATGTCCAAATTGCGCTCCCGCCCAACCTTGGCTGACTCGAATCCAGCAAGAACTGTGCTCGTTATTTTGCCCTTCACGATCCCAAGGGAACTGGACTTTTACACGTCCCCATTCATCACAGTAAATCTCTTCATCAGCTGGGCCAACTACATGGGCCATTTGAGACCCATCAACAACAGGTCTTGGTTGCGGCTCTGGTCGCCATTGTGTGGTATTTGGAATAAGTTTAATACGGTTTTCATAGCGGTTACCTTCTTCACCTGCTTCTTCTTCCAATACACCAGGTTGCCAACCATAATGTTCAACTCCGACTACTAACCAATCGCGATTAAAAGCCTCTCGTTGATGTCCCTCTAAGCCAAATACATAACCTGGTTGTACACGTAAATCATCACTTTGTGCAAGTGCCAATTCCGCTTCTCTACGTTCGTATTCCAAACGATATTGCGTAAAAGGCTCACCTTGAGCATCACGTTTATAACGGCCTGGATAGTCATACCGCTCATAAATGCTACCATGGCCTTTGTTATTACCTTGACCTGAATATTGGTGTTCTTGATTATAACGAGGATTTGTAAAAGTATAATCACGTAAAGTTTGAAGAGTAGTACCCAGTTTTTCTTCGTAGGACCAATGCCACACAGCTGCTTCTGGACGTTGTCCCGCCGGCATTGCGTTATAAACTAAATTTCCTTTTTTCTCTGAAAGTGTTGTCGAGTTGGAGAAATGAAGGATATGGCTATCATTGGTATGTTCAAAGTAATAATAAGAGCCTTCTTCGGCAGCCAAACGTTGAATAAAATTTAAATCAGTTTCGCGATATTGCACGCAGTATTCACGTGTCCAATATGGCGTTTGTAAATGGAATTGGCTCTGAGGTACTTGATTTTTACTCAGTAGCGTTTCGATAATTTTTTGAGAGTCTTGTTGTTGGAATATTCGTAAATCAGTTTGTAAACCTGCACGACATAAAGATGGTTCAATCACCATGTGATAACGAGTTCGAGTAAAACCAGTTTCCCTCTGATTTAAGGCCGTAACGATACCGTTGACACTACGTATTACCTCATCTCCTTGCCAAAAGGTTAGCGTAGCAGGTTGGTCGATTAGAGAATGAAAATTCGGTTCAGAACCAAAGCTTGCGAGATCGAGTTCAAGTCGGAAGAGTGTAGATAAATGTTCTTTTAATACAAAACGGACTACTTCGAATTGAGTGGCACCATTAACGGTAAGACTGTAACGATAATCGGATTGAACGGCCATTTGGAATTCCTATAAAAATATTGGCAGTAATAATAGCGTTATATAAATGCTAAATAAATTATGCTTTAGCTTTCATCATAGATTGTGAAGCAATTAATTCAGCGCCACAGGCAGTTTTCATTCCTTCAAGGGCAATGCCTCGCCCATTAGCTTGCATGATAGATGAACCTTCAACAATCGGGAAGTTACCTTTGCATTTTGGACATGAGACCAAATCACCTTGTCGGGCGACATTTTTGCCTCCGGCAGTCATGGTTTGTGATCCTTGAAGTACGGTACCTCCATGGGTAGTTTTATCTCCAATAACGATTACGCTACGAGCAGACATGACTTCTCCTTAATCTATGAAATGTTTAACCTTTACATTCTAAACTAAAATGATAGGATTTTCTTGTAAAATTGATAGTTTATGTGTTTATTTTAAAAAGAAAATACATATCTTCTAAAATAGTATGGGTGTTGTTTAATTTTGCCACATAACAAATATCATTTGTAAAAAATTATTCTATACTGCTGACTTCGTCATTGATTTAGTAACCGTGATTTTTTATAATCTAGTTATTTTTTAGTTCGTTATCTAAAAATAGAAATCAGTTTAAATTTCAAAGAGGATTTTATATGTCTAAAACAGGTTCAGTCGCACCAAAAGAGCGAATTAATATTAAATATACTCCGGCTACAGAAGGTCAAACTGATGAAGTTGAATTGCCTTTAAAACTTCTTGTTACTGGTGATTTTAAAGGTGCTGCAGAAGACTTAAGCCTTGAAGAAAGAGAGACAGTTTCTATTGATAAGCACAATTTTGATGCTGTAATGAAACAATCTAATTTGACGATTGATGTAGCGGTACCAAACCGCTTAGAAGAAAATGCCGAAAATCAAGATCTTGGTATTAGCCTAAAAATTGAAAGCATGGCAGATTTCTCACCTGATAATATTGCTAAACAAGTACCAGAATTAAACAAATTATTAGAGTTACGAGAAGCTCTTCTTGCATTAAAAGGGCCTATGGGGAACATCCCTGCATTTAGAAATAAATTGCAAGAGTTAATTGCGGATCCAAACGCAAGAGAAGCGTTGGAAAAAGAATTGGCTATCATTTTAGAAAAAGAATAAAGGTAGTAGAATATGGTTACTAAGAATCAAACGGCAAAAGCTGAAAAGAATTCGCAAACGACAAGCTTACTTGATCAGGTGATGGAGCAGACGCGTTTTAAACCTGAAAATGAAGATTACAGTATTGCACAAAGAGGTATTGCAGAATTTATTTCTGAAATGTTGAAGTCTGATAGTGCAGATGCAGTTGTAAATAAGACACTTATCGATGAAATGATTGTTCGTCTTGATGAGAAAATCAGTCATCAAGTAGATGAGATTTTACATAATGATAAATTCCAAGAGATGGAATCAGCTTGGCGTGGTTTAAAACTCCTTGTAGATCGTACCGATTTCCGCGAAAACATTAAAATAGAAGTACTAAATGTAAGCAAAGAAGAATTGCTTGATGATTTTGAGTATGCGACTGATATTACTCAAAGCGGTTTATACAAACATGTTTACTCCGCAAACTATGGCCAATTTGGTGGTGAGCCAGTTGCAGCTATTGTTGGTAACTACACGTTTACGCCATCTGCGCCAGATATTAAATTATTACAATATGTTTCATCTGTTGGTGCGATGTCTCATGCTCCATTTATTTCAGCCGCAGGTCCAGAGTTCTTTGGACTAGATAGCTACGCATCTTTATCTGAAATTAAAGAAGTAAAAGACATTTTTGAAGGACCTCGTTATGCTAAATGGAGAGCATTAAGAGAATCTGAAGATTCTAAGTATTTAGCACTCACAATGCCACGTTTCTTGTCTCGTTTACCTTACGACACGATTGAAAATCCAGTTAAAACCTTCAATTACAATGAAGGAATTGATGGTAACCATAATAACTATTTGTGGAGCAATGTTGCATTCTTGATGGCATCGAAAGTAACAGATAGTTTTGCTAAATATCGTTGGTGTCCAAATATTATTGGTCCACAAAGTGGTGGTACGGTAGAAGATTTACCAGTTCATTTATTTGAATCATTTGGGCAGTTACAAGCGAAGATCCCAACAGAAGTATTAATTACAGATCGCAAAGAATTTGAATTGGCAGATGAAGGTTTTATTCCTTTAACTATGCGTAAAGGAAGCGATAATGCTGCATTCTTCTCAGCTAATTCTGTCCAAAAACCTAAAAAATTCCCAAATACGGAAGAAGGCAAGGCGGCTGAAACAAACTATAAATTAGGTACACAATTACCATATATGTTCATTGTGAACCGTTTAGCGCATTATTTGAAAGTATTACAACGTGAACAGATCGGCTCGTGGAAAGAACGTCAAGATCTTGAGAGAGAGTTAAATGTTTGGTTGAAACAGTATGTTTCAGATCAAGAGAACCCACCAGCAGAAGTTCGTAGCCGTCGACCATTACGTTCTGCCAAAGTTGAAGTATCAAGTGTTGCAGGAGAACCAGGTTGGTACAAAGTTTCTTTATCTGTTCGACCGCACTTTAAATATATGGGGGCAAGTTTCGATCTTTCCCTTGTGGGTCGATTAGATATTGATAATAATAAATAAGTAGCTGTTTTATGGGATTTTGGAACAGGGTTAAAACTGCACCACAGAATACGGATGTCATTAAAAAGAAGACTGAAGCAGAAATTGTGAGTGATTTAATTCGTTCGATAAAAAGAAACATAGAATTAGTACTTAATTCAAAAGAAGGGTGCACGTTATGTGCACCCGATTTTGGTTTAAAAGACTTTAATGATGCAACTGCAACCACAAAAAGTTTAAGCCAAACAATTGTTGCAAATATTCGTTCCAGCTTAGAGCGCTATGAGCCAAGGGTTCGTATTACAAGAATAGAATATATTCATGATGCATATGATGTTCTTCAGCTTAATTTCCGTATAACCTGCGTTGTATTATTAAAACAAAAAAATGAGTTAACTGAATTAAATATTATCTTGGATAGTTCAAATAAGAAGTTTAGGGTTGTGTAAATGTCTTTGAAAGAGTTTTTTAGATCTGAGCTAGACTTTCTCAAAAGGGATGGTCAACATTTTTCAAAGATTTATCCTCACTTATCAAGATTTTTATCTGATGAGATAGTTGATCCTGAGGCAGAGAGAATTATTGAATCTTTTGCTTTTTTAACTGCACGTTTGAAAGAAAAAGTACAAGATAATTTACCAGAAATAACTCAATCAATGATTCAGCTTCTTTGGCCAAATTATTTGCGTCCTTTACCAAGTTGTGCAATTTTAAACTTTCAACCTAAAGAAAGGGCTATTACAACAAAACATATAGTTCCTAAAGGAACGTTTGTGTCGTCTAAACCGGTAGATGGTACGGCTTGTCAGTTTCAAACAACGATGGATGTTGCTGTTTATCCACTTGTTTTAAATGATGTAAAAAGCACATCAGGCAGCGAGTCTACAATTATTGAATTAGATTTAGAAAATATCACAGATAGTGATTTTTCTTCCATACAGTGCGATGAATTGTCATTTTATTTATCTGGGAGTGATTACAGCGCTTTAACTTGTTATCAATGGATTTTTAATTATTTAACAAAAGTTTATATTAAATCGGAAGATGGTGTAATTAATTTACCACTGGATGTTATTTCTCCTGTTGGTTTTGATAAAGAGGAATCCTTGATTCCTTACCCTGATAATGCATTTGATGGGTATCGTCTCTTACAAGAGTTTTTCTTTTTCCCTAAAAAATTTTATTTCTTTAAGCTAAGAAAGCTGCATCTGTATTTAAGTCGATTTGATAAGAAAAAATTTAAGTTATTTTTTGAGTTTAATCGTTCTTTTCCTAAAGATCTAAAATTAACACAAGCTGATTTTTCCCTATATTGTGTTCCAATAATTAATTTATTTGAGCATGATGCTGTTCCATTAAATCTTGATGGAAAAAAAGATCTATATCCAGTGATTCCGGCGGGTTTTAATCGGGAACATTTCGAGATCTTTGATATTAGGCGAGTTTCAGGCTCAAAGTTTTTAAAAGAGACGGGGAATAAGATTTATACTTATCCAAAATTTGAATCATTTGTTCATAGCTCTTCATCTGGCGAGAGTGGATACTATAAATCAATTATTAAAGATAATATTGAAGAAACGGGTTATGATCATTTTGTTTCTTTTGTATCTGATTCTAATAAAATTTTAGATAGTTCCAGAGAGACAATATCTATAGATTTAGATTGTACAAATCATAATTTACCAGAGTTTTTAGGGATTGGTGATATTTGTGTGTCATCACAAAATACACCGTCTTATATTGATTTTAAAAATATCACATTGCCAGTAAAAACGGTGAGAGCAGTTCTAGATGAATCGATTCATTGGAAGTTAGTTTCTAATCTTTCACTTAATTATTTATCCTTAACGAAGCTAGATGTTTTAAAGGAAATTTTGCTAACTTATGATTTTTCTGCAATGTATGATGTGCAAGCATTGAGACGAACAGAAAAACGTTTGTCTGGAATGGAGTCGATTACGACTCGTCCAATTGATAAGGTCATAAAAGGCATTGTATATAGAGGTCAAAAATCAGTACTAAGAATAGATAGCAATAATTTCCTCTGTGAAGGGGAATTGTTTTTATTTGGTTCGATTCTTGCTGAATTTTTTAGATTATATGGCACGATAAATTCATTTCACCTTTTAGAAATTATCAATACAAGTAATAACGAGATATTTAAATGGGAACAGAAAACCTCTCTTCAAAGAGTGATCTAATTCAGTTTGGGTTTCATCAGCTCGTAGAAACAATTGCTGATGCATCGTCAATGAGCTTAGATGAATTAGAAAATACTCTCGTTGAAGAATCGATATTCCGTTTCTTTAGTAATCCTAAAATTAACTTTCCAGTTGGGGATATTGAGCAGCTCGTTATTCAAGATGAAGAAGGAAAAAGAATATTCCAAATTTTTGTTAACTTTTTAGGATTACAAGGTGCATCAGGCCCACTTCCTGGAAGTGTTTTGGATGAAATTGCAGAGGCATCGTATGAGAATGAATCTATTCAAGCAAAATATTTAGATTTCTTTAATCATCACTTGCTTACAATATTTCACCAAATTTGGAGAAAGTATAAATATTATATACGGTTTAAATCTGATTTTTCAGATGACTATTCTCGGGATATTCTAAATATTTTGGGACTGTCTAAGGACTTTATTGAATTCTCTCATTTAAATTGGAGTAAAATTTTTTATTATATTGGTCTTATACAATCGGGTATAAGAACTCCGCAGATACTAACTGATATTATTCGGTACTATTTTGATTTGGATGATGTTTCGATTGAAGAGCATGTAAGACAACTTGTTGAAATAGAAAGCGAACAAAAAAATAAACTTGGTATGCAGAATATGATGTTAGGTAATAATTTTATTTCAGGTGACAAGATTGAATCATTTTCAAATAAGTTTAGAGTTAATATTGATAATCTGAAATTAAATGAGTTTTACCAATTTTTGCCAAATACTGAAAAATATAAGCATCTTCAAGAATTGATTCGCTTTCTATTAAAAGATCCACTGCCTTATGATATTTCATTAGGTTTACATCCGGATACGCAATCTACCTTTATTTTAGGAAAGGATAATTCTAGTTGGCTAGGATGGACGACATTGATTAATGCAGATTCAACAAGCGCTCATACTTTAAACCAGGTGATCATTGAAGGAGCGGTATAAGTGCATAAACTTTTATTGATGGTAACCGATGCGTTTATGCTCGAAAGAGGAACATTACCTTATTGCTATTTTGATTTAGCTGGTGGTTTAGTGGGATCTGCATCAAATGTAAATTGGAAAATAGATAATTGGAAGAATGAAATTTCTGATATTGAGTTTGAAATAAAGTATTATAATGCTGATTTCTGTTTAATAGCTCATAGTAAAAAGCTTTTTATTAATGGAACAACGAGTGCTCTTCCCATGGGGGGGATTATCAAATTAAATGATAATGATCTCATTTCTCTATGTAATTATAAGATTAGAGCTAAGATTTTTACTAATGAAGCAGAAATGGTTACTTTACAAGATGAATTATCTTATTTATTGAATAAACAAACGGATAATACAATCTTAAATTTAGGACATGCTCAGCAATATCATTATGATTTTGAGAGAGAACGCATTAATCAAGATTTACTTGAATTAAAAGCAAATGACGCGAATTTAGATCCGTTATTGGCATTAAAGGTAGATGATGATTCTTCTTTAGAGTTAATTGATGCGATACCTCATCAATTTGAGCCTGCAGAATATAAATTTTTTAATCCTCATATTCATAGTGTTTTGGAGTATTACACTCCAGTGGATATTAATGAGTCACCAAATGAGTTGGTATTAACTACATCTACAGTGGAATATGAGGAAGTACAAAATTCTGTATCAACTTTTAAAGATAAAGATGATACAAAGCCAAAACAAGTGGAGCCTATTTTAGATCCTCTATTTTTTATTAAATAACTAAGGAAATCTTATGAAATTAAAATCTTTATTTATGTTTACTGCTGTTGCACTAACTGTGGCAGGATGCTCTTCTGATAATGGACCGAGTGTTAATCCACGTTTAGTAAAGCCATCGACTTATTCACTTTCTATTTACGCAACGGATCGAGCGAACATTAACGTATATTCTCCAAAAGATGATGCTATTGCTGTAGTAAGCGATGAGGCAGCAACAGAATTCGAAGAGTTAGATGCTTTAAAACCCCAGGCTAAACATCCAATGACAGCTCATGAATACAAAAAAAATGCGACAGCCAATAGTACCAATTCCGATAAGCAAATTATTGAGCAGGAAAATGGAAAGGCTGACGCTAGAGCAACTCCTGTAATGTTAAAAGTTTTCCAATTAACGGATAAGTCTCTATTTTTAAGTAGTACATATGATGATTTTCGTGGTAATGATTTTACAGAATCATTAGGCAAAACATATGTTTCAAATATTGATTTAATTATTGCACCGAATCAGTTCAGATTTGTGGATTCAGAAGAAATGAATGAAAAAACTCATTATATTGGAGTTGTAGCTCTTTTTAATGGTTATGAAAACCGCAAATGGAAAGGTATTGTACAGGTCAAACCTAAAGGTGGGGAAAGTTATCCACTGTTAATTCGTGTGTTAGACTCTAAAGTTGAAATTTTTAAGGATAATTAATCCATGTCTTTATCAAATCGTGTTT
>CAUQGU010000067.1:0-9302 GCA_963517645.1 uncultured Haemophilus sp.
CCTGATTGAAAAAATGGTCGCAGTTAATCGCGTAACTAAAGTAGTTAAAGGTGGCCGTATCATGGCTTTCTCTGCACTAACTGTTGTTGGTGATGGTGACGGTCGTATTGGTATGGGAAAAGGTAAGTCTAAAGAGGTTCCTGTTGCTGTACAAAAAGCAATGGATCAAGCTCGTAGATCAATGATTAAAGTTCCTCTTAAAAATGGTACTATCTATCACGAGGTGCTTGGAAAACATGGTGCAACACGTGTATTCATGCAGCCGGCAAAAGAAGGTAGTGGTGTTAAGGCTGGAGGACCAATGAGATTAGTATTTGACGCATTAGGTGTACATAATATTTCTGCTAAGGTTCATGGCTCAACTAATCCTTATAATATTGTGCGTGCTACATTGGATGGTTTATCAAAATTGTACACGCCAGCGGAAGTTGCTGCTAAAAGAGGAATGTCCGTAGAAAAGATTTTAGGGGATATTGATGAGTGAGAAAAAATTGATCCAAATAACTTTAGTTAAAAGTTTGATTGGTACCATTTCCTCGCATCGAGCATGTGCTCGCGGCTTAGGTTTAAAAAGACGTGGCCATGTTGTGAATGTATTAGATACACCGGAAAATTGGGGTATGATTAATAAAATCCGTTATTTGCTAAAGGTGGAGCTATAGTTATGTTTTTAAATACTATTCAGCCTGCAGAAGGGGCAAAGCATTCTAGCCGTCGAGTTGGTCGAGGTATAGGCAGTGGATTAGGTAAGACTTGTGGGCGTGGCCATAAGGGGCAAAAAAGCCGCTCCGGTGGTTTCCATAAAGTTGGTTTTGAAGGTGGGCAAATGCCTTTACAACGAAGATTACCTAAACGAGGTTTTAGATCTTTGACTGCCTTGGTAACTGCAGAAGTTCACCTAACAGAGCTTAATTCATTGAGTTCTGATGTGGTTGATTTATTTTCTCTGAAACAAGCAGGTATTGTTTCGGATAAAGTGAAATTTGTAAAAGTAATTTCATCTGGAAGCATAGAAAGAGCTGTTATTTTAAAGGGTATCAAGGCTACTAAAGGTGCAAAAATTGCAATCGAAGCAGCTGGTGGTAGAATTGAAGAGTAAGGTTGATAACTAAATGGCAGCTAATCAGCATTTGGTATTAGAATTATTTAAGTCTGGTGAATTTAAGCAACGGCTAATCTTTCTTTTAGCTGCATTATTCGTTTTCCGGATTGGTGCTCATATTCCTGTTCCCGGTGTTGATGCAGCTGCTTTAAACGACTTTTATCAAAATTCTACCAATGGCATCCTTAATATGCTTAATATGTTTTCTGGTGGATCCTTGGAACGATTTAGCATCTTCGCAATTGGTATAATGCCTTATATTTCTGCTTCTATTGTGGTTCAGCTTGCATCAGAAATAATTCCAACAATAAAAGCGTTAAAAAAGGAAGGTGAAGCAGGCCGGAAGATAATTGCCAAATATACTCGATTGTGTACAGTTTTCTTGGCTACTTTGCAAGGTGTGGCTGCTGCTGCCTTTGTTTATCAACAGAATGTTGTGGTTATTGGGCAAATAGAATTTTATTTTTCTACGATAATTTGTTTGGTAACAGGAACAATGTTTTTGATGTGGCTTGGGGAGCAGATAACGGAAAGAGGTATAGGTAATGGGATTTCTCTTATTATCATGGCAGGAATTGCTTCTGGTATACCTTTTGGAGTCTCACAATTTTTAAATGTTGCAACTAATAATTTGGCTTTAGCATTAATTGTTGTTATTAGTGTTTTGTTTTTAGTATACATTGTTGTTTACTTTGAATCAGCTCAACGTAAAATTCCTGTGCATTATGCGAGAAATTCAAATAGCCAGGGGTTTTTAGGGAAAAGCAATCATTTGCCATTTAAGTTAAATATGGCTGGGGTAATTCCGCCTATTTTTGCTTCAAGTATAATCCTTTTCCCTGTTACGATTATTGGCTGGTTTGGGGGAAGCAATAATGTAGGTTGGATGCAAAAGCTGTTGTTATGGTTACAGCATGGCAATTCTGTTTATATTTCCTTTTTTGCGGTTTCTATTATTTTCTTTTGTTATTTTTATACTGCGTTAGTTTTTAGTCCCAAGGAAATGGCAGAAAATCTCAAGAAGAGTGGTGCTTTTGTACCAGGAGTAAGACCTGGAATTCAAACGTCTCTATACTTAGAGAATGTGGTTATGCGCATAACTTTGTGGGGAGCAGTATATATCACAGTTATATGCTTAATTCCTGAGCTTTTTTCCTCAGTTTTGGGAGCTGGTTTATCATTGGGTGGAACATCTCTATTAATTCTTGTTGTTGTGGCAATGGATTTTAGTACACAAGTTTCTTCATATAGGGTGAGCCAGCAGTATGAACAGTTAATGAAGAAATATAATAGAGATATTATATCATAAGTAATAGTTGAGTAGTGTATGGCCAAAGAAGACATTATACAAATGCAAGGGGAAATCCTAGAGACTTTGCCTAATGCAACTTTTAAAGTGAAACTAGAGAATGATTATATAGTATTAGGGCATATATCAGGTAAGATGAGGATGCACTACATACGGATTTCGCCTGGTGATAAGGTTACTGTTGAATTAACACCTTATGATTTGTCACGTGCTCGTATTGTATTTCGAGCTAGGTAATTGAATGAAAGGAAGCTATAATGCGCGTTCAGCCATCTGTTAAAAAGATCTGTCGTAATTGTAAAATTATTCGCCGGAATAGAATAGTTCGAGTGATTTGTACTGATCCAAGGCATAAGCAACGGCAAGGTTAACTTTGCTAAAATTTATTATTGTGGTCAGTAGTTTGTAATAAAAGGAAAAAATATGGCTCGTATAGCAGGGGTAAATATCCCTAATAATGCTCATATCGTAATTGGATTGCAAGCGATTTATGGTATAGGTAGTACTCGTGCCAAGTTAATTTGTGCTGCAACAGGTATTGAAGGTAGTACAAAGGTTAAAGACTTGGATGAAAATCAATTGGAAGCTTTACGTGAGCAAGTTCTTCAGTATGAAGTTGAAGGTGATTTGCGTCGTGAAATAACTATGTCTATTAAGAGATTGATGGATATGGGGTGTTATAGGGGTTTCCGTCATCGTCGTGGTCTTCCTTGTCGTGGGCAGCGTACTAAAACAAATGCTCGTACACGTAAAGGTCCAAGAAAAGCTATTGCAGGTAAAAAATAAATTTTAAAGGATTAGTTTAATGGCAAAAGCAAACACAGCTTTGCGTGTACGTAAAAAAGTACGCAAGACTATTAGTGAAGGTATTGTGCATGTTCATGCATCTTTTAATAATACTATCATTACTATTACCGATCGCCAAGGGAATGCATTATCTTGGGCTACTTCTGGTGGTGCCGGTTTTAAAGGTTCGCGCAAAAGTACACCATTCGCTGCTCAAGTCGCAGCAGAAACAGCTGGTAAAGTTGCCCAAGAGTATGGTATTAAGAATTTAGAAGTGCGTATTAAAGGACCAGGCCCTGGTCGAGAGTCATCTGTTCGTGCTTTGAATGCTCTGGGTTTTAAAATAACTAGCATTACAGATGTGACGCCATTGCCACATAATGGCTGTCGTCCGCCTAAAAAACGTCGTATCTAGAATTTGGAGTGATTGGAATTATGGCACGGTATATTGGCCCTAAATGTAAATTGGCTCGTCGAGAAGGGACTGATTTGTTCCTAAAAAGTGCTCGTCGTTCAGTAGAATCTAAGTGTAAATTTGACTCAGCTCCTGGTCAGCATGGTGCAAAAAAAGCACGGCTTTCGGGGTATGGTCTGCAGTTGCGTGAAAAGCAAAAAATACGCCGTATTTATGGTGTATTGGAACGTCAATTTAGACGATATTTTGCGGAAGCTTCTAGAAGAAAAGGCTCCACAGGGGAATTGTTATTGCAACTATTAGAATCCCGTTTAGATAATGTGGTTTATCGTATGGGTTTCGGGTCTACGAGAGCAGAAGCGCGACAATTGGTCGCTCATAAGGCTATTGTCGTTAATGGACATGTCGTAAATATCCCTTCTTTTCAAGTTCAACCAGGTGATGTTGTTGCCGTTCGAGAGAAGGCTAAAAAACAGGTTCGAATTCAGGAAGCGTTAGGGT
Source organism: uncultured Haemophilus sp. (assembly GCA_963517645.1). GTDB lineage: Bacteria > Pseudomonadota > Gammaproteobacteria > Enterobacterales > Pasteurellaceae > Haemophilus_D. The sequence continues at coordinate 4,114 of CAUQGU010000067.1, forward strand.
TGGCTATTCAGATTGGTTTGCCTGGCTGGGTTGCTGTTGATACTGGAAAAATGGAAGGTATTTTTAAAAATATGCCCGACCGTTCAGAGTTAACTGGTGATATTAATGAACAGCTAGTGGTGGAATTCTATTCCAAGTAAATACTAGCTTAAAGAGGGACAGCTAAATGCATAATAGCACTTCCGAATTCTTGAAGCCTAGGCAAATTGATGTTAGCACTATATCACCTACTCGCGCAAAAGTGTCGATGCAACCATTTGAGCGCGGATTTGGTCATACTTTAGGTAATGCTTTGCGTCGCATCTTATTATCATCTATGGATGGCTTTGCACCGACAGAGGTTTCAATAACAGGTGTGTTACATGAATATTCTACATTAGATGGTATTCAAGAAGATGTTGTTGATGTGTTGTTAAATATTAAGGGTATAATATTTAAACTGCATGGCCGAAATGAAGTGCGTCTGAGGTTGAAGAAGTCAGGTTCAGGTGTGGTGTTGGCAAGTGATATTGAGTTGCCTCATGATGCTGAAGTTATAAATCCTAATCATATTATTTGTCATTTGTCCGATAATGCTGACATTGAAATGGAAATTAAGGTTGAGAAAGGCCGCGGTTACCAATCTGTTGTAGGACGGAAAAAATCAGGGAATGAAAATAATATTGGATCTATTCAATTGGATGCAAGTTTTTCTCCTATTGCTCGTGTTAGCTTTGATGTTGAGCCTGCACGAGTGGAGCAGCGAACAGATCTTGATCGGTTAGTCTTAGATATTGAAACGGATGGTTCTTTAGAACCAGAAGAAGCAGTTCGTAGTGCTGCTCGAATATTGATTGATCAGATGGCTGTATTTGCTGATTTGCAAGGCACTCCTGTTGAGGAAGTTGAGGAAGTAGCTCCACCTATTGATCCTATTTTATTACGTCCTGTAGATGATTTGGAATTAACAGTACGGTCTGCTAACTGCCTGAAAGCTGAAGATATCTATTATATTGGTGATTTGATTCAGCGTACTGAGACAGAGTTGTTAAAAACACCAAACTTGGGTAGGAAGTCTTTAAATGAAATTAAAGAAGTTCTTGCTTCTAAAGGATTGACTCTTGGTTCAAAACTTGAAGCATGGCCTCCAGTAAATTTAGAGAAGCCTTAAAGTTTGAATATTAAAGGATAATAGTATGCGCCATCGTAATGGTAATCGTAAATTAAATAGGACTAGTAGTCATAGGGCTGCAATGTTAAGGAATATGGCAAATTCTTTGTTGGTTCATGAATCTATCGTGACAACTTTGCCAAAAGCAAAAGAACTTCGCCGAGTTGTAGAGCCGTTAATTACTTTAGGTAAGAAGCCATCTTTGGCAAATCGTAGATTGGCTTTTAATCGAACACGTGATCGTGATGTGGTAGTTAAGCTATTTGATGATTTAGGGCAACGTTTTATGTCTCGTAATGGCGGCTATATTCGTATTTTAAAATGTGGATTCCGTCAAGGTGATAATGCGCTGCTGGCTTTGGTTGAGCTGGTTGATAAAGCTGATGCACGGGATGAGTAATATAAAGCCGGTCACTTTTTGACCGGCTTTTTTGCGTATTTGCTAGAAGCGTCTAGATGATCTGGGATATTTAGTTCTAATTAAAATTTTTGTATGTAAGTAATTTCATGAAAGTCAGATTCCTTAAGTCGTGTTAAGGTGTTCATTTATGCTACACTTTGTATTGCGTTAGGCTTATCATGGTCTACTAGTTTAAATGTTAGGAAATACGAATGGGTGTTATATGAAGAAGTTATTGGTATTGGGGTTGACGTTATTTATAGGTTCTCAGGTTTGGGCTGCTCGAGTTTTACCTTCTGATATTCGTTTAGCTGTACTGAAACAAGTTAATTATCCAGATATCGTATTGTCTGGCGATGGATGGAGTTGGACTCAGATTTTGACTCTGGGGCTACTTGGAAGCAATAGAACTGAAACCGAAGCTTTAGAAAGTATTCGAATTAAGGATACTCACAATAGGTTTATTACTAAAAATCGATTACAAGGATATGTAGGGCAACCTGTAGGTGTTTTTTTGAATCATCAGAATCAGGTAAGAGAAGTTTGGATTTTGACGCCAAGTGAATATGAACAACTGAAAAAGCGTGGTCGTGATTAGGCTGGTAATGAGTTCGGTCAATTTGAGTATCCTCGAGTCCCTGCTATAGCAAATATGCAAAATTTTAGTTATGCATTTTATAATGCAGTACAGTTTTATTTTATTTTTCAGTAAACGAGTTATAATTATAGGTTTATAAAAATCAGTCCCGCGATTACGGGTCACCTGAAAGATACAAACCATGAAGAAAGTTTTTATACGTACGTTCGGTTGTCAGATGAATGAATATGACAGCGAAAAAATGTTATCTGTTTTAGAGGAAGAGCATGGCGGCATAGAGCAAGTTGCAGAACCTGATGAAGCAGATATTATCCTTTTTAATACTTGTTCGGTGCGTGAAAAGGCGCAAGAAAAAGTATTTTCAGATTTGGGGCGAGTACGCCCGTTAAAAGATAAAAAACCAGATTTGATTATCGGTGTCGCGGGCTGTGTAGCTTCCCAGGAAGGTGAAGCAATCGTAAAACGCGCGCCGTTTGTAGATATAGTGTTTGGTCCGCAAACACTTCACCGTTTGCCACGCCTAATTGATGATAAGAAGGAAACAGGCCTTCCTCAAGTTGATATTTCTTTTCCCGAAATTGAAAAATTTGATCATTTGCCACCGGCGAGAGTTGATGGTGGGTCTGCTTTCATTTCTATTATGGAAGGTTGTTCGAAATATTGTTCTTTTTGTGTAGTACCGTATACTCGAGGCGAGGAATTTTCCCGCCCCTTGAATGATGTATTGACGGAAATTGCCGGTTTGGCACAGCAAGGTGTAAAGGAAATCAATCTCTTGGGGCAGAACGTTAATGCTTATCGCGGATTGATGGATGATGGCGAGGTATGTGATTTTGCTACTTTGCTGAGAATTGTGCATGAAATTCCCGGGATTGAACGTCTTCGTTTTACGACCAGTCATCCAAGGGAATTTTCTGATGCGATCATTGAATGTTACCGCGATTTGCCCAAGTTGGTTTCCCACCTGCATCTGCCGATTCAAAGTGGTTCAGATCGTGTGTTGAGTGCAATGAAGCGCGGCTATACGGCTCTAGAATACAAGTCGATTATTCGAAAGTTGCGTGCGATTCGTCCGGATTTGTGCTTGAGTTCTGATTTTATTGTTGGATTTCCAGGTGAAACTGAGCGGGAATTTGAGCAAACGTTGAAATTGGTTAAAGACATTGCTTTCGATTTAAGCTTTGTATTTATTTACAGTCCGCGTCCCGGAACGCCCGCAGCTAATCTGCATGACGATACTCCTCATGAAGAAAAAGTGCGTCGGTTGGAGGCATTAAACGAAGTTATCGAGGCTGAAACGGCACGTATCAATCAAACCATGATTGGTACGGTGCAGCGTTGTTTGGTTGAAGGTGTGTCCAAAAAGGATCCGGAGCAGTTGCAGGCTAGAACGGCCAATAACCGTGTGGTAAATTTTGTCGGTAATCCCGAATTGATCAATCAAATGGTTGAAATCAAGATTACGGAAGCATTTACATTCTCTTTGCGGGGTGAACTGCTTTAAATGAGCCGATTTTGAAGCATAACAAGCTGTATATGTGTATATGTTAGAGGCCGTCTGAAAAATATTTTTACTTTGATGAAGTTAATATTTTCAGACGGCCTTTCTCTATTTCAGTTTTGATAAAGTAGACGCTTTTCCTTTAAGTGAGGTGAAATTTCGTATATATAGCCCTACGCATAATGCCTAATACCCGCTACAATACGGCCGTTAATTACCAGGCAGTTTGTCCGCAAACTGCCTGTTTGTGAAAGGATGCCTTATGATTCCGAATTTAGCCAAAATAAAAATATGGTCGGCTACTGTTTTGACAGCCTTTTTTCTGAGCGGTTGCGCTGCAGCACTTATCGGCGGTGCGGCCGCCGGCACTTCTTCCGTGATTGACCGTCGCACTACGGGTGCACAGGCTGACGATCAGATTATGGAAATGCGGGTTAAGAATACCGCTATTTCTTATCTCAAGCAGAATAATAATTTGGAGGGTTACAATCCGAATTTGAGTATTGTCAGCTACAATCGGCATATTTTACTTTTGGGTAAGGTTGCCACAGAGGATGAGCGTCGTTTTGTCGAACAAGTGGCCCGTTCCGAGCAGTCCGCGCAGGCTGTATACAACTATATCGAAATCGCCCCCCAAGTTCGTTCGTTCGGCAATATTTCTGCCGATACTTGGAGCACGACAAAAGTAAAAACCGTGATGTTGGGTGTGAACGGCGTTTATCCCGGCCGAGTGAAAATCGTTACTTATGATGGCGTTACTTACGTCATGGGTATTTTGACACCTGAAGAGCAGGCGGCGGTTACACAGAGGGTCAGCACAACGGCCGGCGTGCAAAAAGTTGTTACCCTTTATCAGAGTTATATGCCGAATAATTAAGCATAGTGTCAAACGATGTTTGAATCGGGGAAAGAAATACTATTCGGATGCAGGCTGCTCAGTTTTGCAGCCTGCTTTTCCAAAAGCTTGATATAGTTTCAGCCGTCCTGCAAGACGGTTCCTCCCACATTAAAAGGAAACCTGAATGAACGAAGAAAACTCATCCGAAAATCAGCCGGTTAAAAAGAAAAGCTTTTTAAGCATCGGCAAATTGTTCTGGTTTTTTATCTTTCTTCTCGCCGTTGCCGTGGCGGCGTTGCTGATCAATGTTTGGTTGGAATTGCAACGTCCGCAGCCGCCACAGAGTCAGCCTGTGCCGCAACAAAATACAGTGGAAGTTTGGTCGCCGAATGGTGCATCAGCTGTGGCCCCGGCCAATAACGGCAACCCGCTGGTACCGCAGGCGCCGAAAAACGAACCTGCTTCCAAGCCGGATGCGCCTGATGATACGGCGGTTGAAGCCGTTACCCCTCCGGCCAATAACAAACCGAAAGCGAAAGACAACAAAGTCAAAGACGATCAGATTAAGCAGGAAAAACTATCGCCCAATCAAGAAAAGCCGTTGGAGCCGATAAATCGAGCTTCAAACAGCGGTGAAGTACCGTTGGAGCCGATCAACAAACGTCCTAAAAACAGCGAATCCGCGGTAGAGCCGGTTAACAA
>CAUQGU010000068.1:0-9087 GCA_963517645.1 uncultured Haemophilus sp.
GGAAATTCGCACTAATTATGAGAAAAGTTCAATCTCTATCTAAACTCTCTCAAGAGTTGCATCTTTGCAAAGTGCGGTCATTTTTTCCAGTGTTTTACTCGGCATGCTCACTCAAGAAGCCACCACTTTGGTGTTTCCAAAGGCGAGCATAAAGGCCATTTTGTTCAAGCAATTCTGCGTGAGTCCCTTGCTCGACAATTTGTCCTTTATCTAACACGATTAAACGATCCATTGCTGCAATAGTGGATAAACGGTGAGCAATGGCAATAACCGTTTTATTTTCCATCATCTTATCGAGACTTTCTTGGATCGCCACTTCTACTTCGGAGTCTAACGCACTGGTCGCTTCATCTAGTAGTAAAATTGGTGCATCTTTTAACATGACGCGCGCAATCGCAATACGTTGGCGTTGACCACCAGACAGTTTTACCCCACGTTCACCAACATGAGCATCATAGCCTTTTCTGCCTTGCGCATCGCTGAGATAAGGAATGAAATCGGCTGCTTCCGCACGTTTAGCTGCATTGAACATTTCTTCATCTGTCGCTGTTGGGCGACCATAAATAATATTATCGCGAACAGAACGGTGTAAAAGCGAGGTATCTTGTGTCACAAGACCAATCTGACGACGAAGGCTTTCTTGGCTTACATCTAAAACATTTTGACCATCAATGGTAATTGAGCCTTCTTGTGCCTCGTAGAAACGTAGAAGCAAATTCACAATAGTTGATTTGCCTGCACCAGAACGACCAATTAAGCCCACTTTTTCACCCGGTTTGATGGTGAGATTAAAATGGTTAAGTAACGGTTTATTTGGATCATAGGCAAACGAAACATTGTTAAATTTTATCTCACCTTGTTTTACTTCTAATGCAACACAATTTGGCTTATCAACAATGGTATGCGGTTTGGTTAGCGTTGCCATACCATCATTCACTGTCCCTATATTTTCAAATAAACGAGCTGATTCCCACATAATCCAACGAGAAAGACCATTTACACGTAACGCCATCGCGGTTGCTGTAGCTACTGCTCCCACACCGACTTGGCCGCTTTGCCATAACACCACACCTAAAATCGCGGTGCTTAACGTTAAGAAGATATTGGTTGCGTAAGTTAAGGTATCTAATGAACTCGCCAAACGCATCTGTGCATGCACGGTGACCATAAATTCTTCCATGGAACGTTTTGCATAATTCGCTTCTCTCGCATCATGTGAAAATAGTTTCACCGTTGCAATATTTGAGTAAGCATCCGTAATACGTCCTGTCATTAAAGAGCGCGCATCAGCTTGTCGTTGTGCGGTTTTGGCTAAACGAGGAATAAGCAGACGTAAAATAGTCACAAATGCCACAATCCATAAGAAAAACGGCACTAAAAACCAGGTATCTAAAGCCGCAAGCACTAAGCCTGAAGTAATAAAATAGACGGCAACATACACCAACATATCCGCAATGGTCATGACGGTATCACGCACCGCAAGGGCGGTTTGCATCACTTTCGCCGATACACGACCTGCAAATTCATCTTGGTAGAAGCTTAAGCTTTGTCCTAGCATTAATCGGTGGAAATTCCAACGCAAACGCATTGGAAACACCCCTTGTAGCGTTTGTAAGCGCACATTCACGCCTACAAATGACCATACAATACTGAAAATAAGCAAAGCTGCCATGCCGGCAAGCAAATGCCCTTTTTCTTGCCAAAGTGTGGTTGGTGAATAAGCACCCAGCCAATCCACCAATAATCCCATAAATTGGAAAAGTAAGGCTTCCATCACACCGGTACCGACCGTCAATACCGCTAGTAAAAAGATCCAGCCTTTCATGCCGTCAATGCTTGACCAAATAAAACGGAACAAGCCTTTTTCAGGCGTCGTTGGATTGCTTTCCGGATAAGGATTTAAACGGTTTTCAAACCATGAAAATATTTTATTAAACATAACAATACCTTAAAAAATTAAAGGCGACAGAGCCGCCTAAAGTGCGGTCATTATAACGCAAGTTTTAAACGATGGGTTAGGTTTTGCGAAATTGGCTCGGTGAAAGCCCATAAATTGCTTTAAACGCCTTACTAAAATGTGCTTCTGATTGATACCCTACTTCAAGGGCGATTGCCAAAATGGTCTTTTGCGTATTTTTCAATAAAACAGCCGCCATTTCTAACCGCACTTGTGTGAGAAATTTTCCTGGGGGCATCCCTAATTGCTGTTGAAAGATCCGCATAAAGGTCGCACGAGACATGGAAGCCAACTCTGCTAATTGTTCAATATTCCAATCTAATTGAGGTGAAAACAGGATTTTTTCAAGGACTTGATTCAGCCTTTTATCCTGCAACGCGGCTAGTAAGCCTTGATTGAGCAAACCTATTTGCTGAGCATGACGCAAAATATAAATAAACAACACATTTGATAATGCATCAATCACCGATTTTGTGCCTTGCTCCGGTTTCTCGGCTTCTTGTAAAAAAAGTGAAACCAAGGGCTGCACAGGCGTATTTTGTAGCGAAAAATGCAAATAGTCTGGTAATGAATTAATTAATAATGACGGTTTTTGATAATAAAATGTCCCACAAAACATCTTCAGATCGGGCGTACCTGCACCTATTTGATGAACATTAAAAAGTGCATTTGATTGCTCTTTCTGTATGCTATTCTCTTTTTTTTGTTGAGAACTGCCCAAAAAGTGCGGTCGATTTTGAGGAAGAAAAAAGAGATCGCCTTTTTTCAAATGAAATTGTTTTCCCGCAAAGGTTACCCAGCACTCACCTTGCTCGATTAAATGAAATAAACCTTGGTATTCCGCCGCTTCTGGCTGATGTTCAACTTGCCAATCCCCTTGAAACAAGCAGCGAATATTAATTTCCCCACGCACTTGCGCCAGCTGTGTTAATTTATCTAAATAATCCATTGTGAGATTTTCCGTCTAAAAGTTAAGACAATTTGACAAGTATCATACGCTAATCTGCTTATAATTCCTCTCGAAATTTATACTAAATTTAAGGAGAAAAACAATGTTTGCAGATTGGAAAAATGATGTAGCACACGTTAAAAAATCATTCGGTGCATTAGGTAAAAAATACCCTAAAATGTTACAAGCTTATGGTGCATTAGGTGCGGCTGCGGCAGAAGGTAACGTATTAGATGCCAAAACCCGTGAATTAATTGCATTGGCTGTTGCAGTCACAACACGTTGTGAAAGCTGCATTGGCGTGCACGCTGATGAAGCGGTGAAAGCAGGTGCAACTGAAGAAGAAGTGGCAGCAGCATTAGCGATGTCTATCGCATTAAATGCCGGTGCAGCTTACACCTACTCTCTTCGTGCATTAGAAGCTTACAACGCACAAAAAGGCGAATAATTCGCAAGGAACTTTATGATTCTTTTAGCCCTCATTTGAGGGCTTTTTTATCTCTAAAATTGACCGCACTTTAAAATAAATTCAAGGCTCTCATCTGAGCAACCACTTGCTCTACCTGAATTTCAGCCATTAAATTTTTGCCTTTTAATTTGGTCACCCAAGGCAATTCACTTGAAGGCTTACCTTGTTCTTTCTGCACATTTTCTTCATATACTGACACCACATTATCCAGATTATGATAAGGTGCGGTACGCAATGGGTTGTGATAAGCATACAATCCAATCACTGGCGTGCCTTGCGTGGTGGCAATATGAGCTGGACCTGAATCGGGCGAGATGACTAAATTTGCTTGATGAATTAATGCAGCAAGTTGTTTCAAACTGGTTTTTCCAGATGCATCAACCGGTTCAAAATCACAAAGTGCGATAATTTTTTTCACCATTTCTAATTCGCGTTTTGCCGGTGAGCTACAAAAAATCACATTCACATTATGTTGATGAGCAATGTTTGCCACCTCCGCATAACGCTCCACCAACCAATCTTTCTCGGCTTTACTAGAGCAAGGAGAAATAATCAGATTTTTGCGCGTTGGATCAATAAACTGTTTGGCGTATTCTCGATCTGCATCAGAGATCGCCAATTGCCAAGAAAGCATTTCTGCCGGTGGCACACCAAGATAATCTGCAAAAGCCATGAAACCATCTAACACATGAGGCATTTCAGGATCTTGCACTCGACGATTCACAAATAACCACTGCCCTTCTCGGGAACGTTTTTTGCCAAACCCAATTTTATATTTTGCTTGAATACCAAGAGAGATAATCGAAGCACGAAATGCCGTCTGCATATTTAAAAGCGCATCAAATTGATTGTTTTTCAAAAACATCCATAAATTCCACACGCCTTTCCAACCGCTCTTTTTATCGTAAGGAACCAGTTCCACGCCTTCAATGCCAGAAAGCAGACCCATTTCTGTTTTACCCACAATCCACGTTAATTTCGTTTGCGGCCAATGACGTTGAATATGCTGCACCACAGCAAGTGCATGGCAAACATCACCCACAGCAGACAAACGTAAAATACAAAGTGATTTAGGGGGAGAGGCAAAAAGTGGAGAATGGGACATTTGAGTTCCTCGCGCATTTAATTTCCGTCTATTTTAAAGTAGAATGAAAGCATTTTCTATTATTCGGTTCAACTAAAATGCTTGAATTCCAACAAGATAATCAATTCTTTCTTTTTAATCTCACAGAAAAACCAACAGAGCCCGCTTCATTTTTTGAATCGGCTTTTTGGAAAAAACAACAACGTATTACCGGTTCAGCCAAAGGACGCGGCACAACCTACTTCCTGGATACAAAAGATCTTTTTGGTGTAAACACTGCCCTTCGTCATTATTATCGCGGTGGTTTATGGGGGAAATTCAACAAAGATCGCTATCGTTTTCAATCATTTAGTGAAACTCGTAGCGTGGCAGAATTTCAACTGCTAAATCAACTTAATCAAGCAGGTGTAGCCGTACCCAAACCGATTGCTGCACGTGTTAAAAAAGGCAAATTAGGAATTTGCTACCAAGCGGATATCTTGATTGAAAAGATCGAAAATGCCCAAGATCTAACCGCACTTTTACAAACACAGCAACTGCCGAATGACATCTGGCAAGCTATTGGTAAATTAATTCGCCAATTACATGATTTGCAAATTTGCCATACGGATCTCAATGCTCATAATATTCTTGTTCAACAACTCGAAAATGAACAAAAATGTTGGCTTATTGATTTCGATAAGTGCGGTCAAAAATCAGGAGATTCTTGGAAACAAGGCAACCTAGAAAGATTACACCGCTCTTTTGTCAAAGAAGTCGGCAGAATGAATATTCAATTCAATGAAGAAAATTGGGCTGAATTGTTGAAAGGTTACAATCACTAAAACCAGCAAAAAACAAACCGCACTTTTGTGCGGTTTGTTGCATTTTAAGCTTCAGGCTCTTCTAATTCTTCATACTTAGGTTCAGTACTTAAAAGAATCTCTTGAATATGCTCTGCCATTTTTTGATCGCATTCACGAGCAATATCAACCATAGCTGGATTTTTAAATATGCCTTTGTCAGGATCATAAACTTGCGACATTAAGGCCACTTCATGGCGATCTGCATCAAAATAATATTGACTGACTGCTTTTGCCATTTTAGGAGCCATGCCTAAATTGATAAGCGCTCGTTTTCCTGCTCGAACTGCTGAATCAAAGGTTTCACGAATCACATCGTCAGCCCCCGCTTGATATAGTGCAAAGGTATCAAAACGATCGAATGCTCGTGCGATGATTTTTATACGAGGATTAATTTCTCGAGCAAAATGGACGATTTGATTTGCTTGTGCCGGGTTATTGATCGCAACGACAAGTAAATCAGCCTTTTCCAATCCTGCTGCAATTAAAAATTCTGGACGAGAAGCATCACCAAAATAGGATTTTATTCCATAATCATTAAAGCCTTTAATCATGGTAGGATCTAAATCAACGACAGTAGTATCGTAACCACTTAACCGCAGTAAATCATTCACAATTTGGCCAAAACGCCCCATCCCCAGAATTAAGATTGGATGCTGTTCATCAATTTCATCCGGCTGAATATCATCTGTCTTCGGTTTAGGCATCAGTTTTTCATAAAGAATTAATATAATCGGCGTAAACACCATCGAAAGCACAACAATCGCGGTCATATTCGCATTTACGGTTTGATCGATCGCGCCTTCTGATGTAGCAGCAGCAAATAAGACAAATGCAAACTCCCCACCTTGAGCCATTAAAAATGCTCGCTCCAATGCGGTTTTATGTGAGCTTTTTGCTACGCGAGCAACCAAATAAATACAGAGACCTTTTGTGAGCATGAGAGAAATCACGCCCAATAAAATCAATGACCAGTTTTCAATAACCACATCGAGATTTAATGACATTCCCACACCAAGGAAGAAAAGACCAAGTAACAAGCCACGGAAAGGCTCGATATCGGCTTCCAGTTGATGACGGAAAGACGACTCGGATAGCATGACTCCCGCCACAAAAGCGCCCATTGCCATCGAAAGCCCGGCTTCTTCCATTAATAACCCCGAACCTAACACAACAAAGAGTGCAGCAGCAGTCATCACTTCGCGTGCTTTAGAGTTAGCAAGAATTTTGAAGACTGGATTCAGAATAAAGCGCCCAATGAAAACTAACGCACCTAATGCCACCATCGCAATAAGCGCAGACTGCCACCAAACTATTTGTGATTCACGTTCAAAAGGTGATAAGAATGTAATCACAGCTAATAAAGGTACAATCAGCAAGTCTTCAAATAATAAAATTGAAACAATTTTTTGCCCCGGTTTTGTTGAAAGTGCTTTACGTTCACCGAGTACCTGCATTACGATTGCTGTCGACGTTAACACAAAACCCGATGAACAAACAAAAGCGACTTCCCAAGACAAACCAAACTGAGTCGCAACAACGGTCATCAGTACCGCAGAAATGATAACCTGCAAGCTACCTAATCCAAAAATCTGACGACGCAAACTCCAAAGATGAGAAGGCTTCATTTCAAGCCCAATCACGAATAAAAACATCACGACGCCAAATTCAGCAAGATGAATAATCGCTTGTGGATCATGAATAATATGCAATCCAAAAGGCCCAATAACTAATCCAGCCGCTAAATAACCTAGTACAGAACCTAATCCGATGCGTTTAAATAACGGCACGGCAACAACTGCAGCCCCCAATAGCGCCACAACCCGGATGAGATCACCCGCTCCTTCTGCAGCCATAGTTAACTCCTCAAATATTTTAAATATAAAAAAAGATCGCACGGTGCGATCTCAATAAGTGGTCCCCCTTGCCGGACTTGAACCAGCGACCAAGCGATTATGAGTCGCCTGCTCTAACCGACTGAGCTAAAGGGGGAAAGTGCGGATGATTATAGAGAAATAATCATTTGAAGTCTATATACAAAAGGATGGTCGTTGGAAAATTGACCATCCTTTTTTAGATTCATTATTGCAACACCGAAATATCCGCCACTTGTAAGAACAAGTCTTGTAACGTGTTTAAAATCGCTAAGCGGTTTTGGCGTAATGCTGGATCTTCAGCATTTACCATCACGTTATCAAAGAAGTTGTCTACCGGTGCGCGTAAGTTCGCTAATTTATCTAATACTGCCGTGTAATCACCTTTTGCAATAAGCGGTTGTACTTCAGTACGTAATGCAAGTACCGCTTCAGCAAGGGCTTTTTCTGCTGGCTCTACGCAAGCGGTCAAATTGATCTCGCCAATTGCAGCATCCGCTTTCGCTAAGATATTACTTACACGTTTATTTGCTGCCGCTAACGCTTCCGCTGAATCTAAAGTACGGAAGTGTGAAACCGCACGCACGCGCGCATCAAAATCAGCAGGGCGAGTTGGACGACGCGCCAATACCGCTTGAATCACATCCACCGCAATGCCTTCATCTTGATACCACGCACGGAAACGGCCGAGCATGAAGTCCACAACTTCATTAATTAATTCTTGTTTTGTAACAATTCTACCATTCTCTCCTCGACTAAATGGAGTAAGATCATTTGGTAGAGGTTTTACTTTAAAGAATTCTGATTTTTCTTTTTTCTCATCATCTTGACGTTTGTAAGCATCAGAAGCTTTGCCTACAATATCTTCTAAATCAAGTGGTAAGTTTTTCTCTACGATAATACGTAACGCACCTAATGCCGCACGACGTAATGCAAATGGGTCTGCGCTACCTTTTGGTGCTTGGCCGATGCCGAAGATACCCGTTAAGGTGTCAAATTTATCGGCTAAAGCGACTGCACTTGCAACGAGTGATTTTGGTAATTCATCACCGGCAAATCGTGGCATATATTGTTCGTTTAATGCCACAGCTACTTCTTCATCTTCACCATCATGACGAGCATAGTGCATACCCATTACGCCTTGCGTATCGGTAAATTCAAACACCATGTTGGTCATTAAGTCACATTTCGACAATAAGCCTGCACGTTTTGCTTTCGCTTCGTCTGCACCGATTTGTTTTGCAATTTCGCCTGCAAGTTGCTCAATGCGGTCAGTTTTATCTTTCAATGTACCGAGTTGTTGTTGGAACAACACAGTTTCTAAACGTGGTAGACGATCAACCAGTTTTTGTTTTAAGTCGGTTTTGAAGAAGAATTCCGCATCGGTTAAACGTGGGCGAACCACTTTTTCATTCCCTTCGATAATCGCGGTTGGATCTTCTGGGTTGATGTTCGATACAAAAATAAAGTGCGGTAATAATTTGCCGTCTTTGTCATAAATCGGGAAATATTTTTGGTCGCCTTTCATGGTATAAACCAATGCTTCCGCAGGCACCGCTAAGAAGCGTTCTTCAAATTTCGCCGCTAAAACGTTTGGATATTCCACCAACGAAGTCACTTCTTCAAGCAAGCTTTCTTCAATATCAGCCACGCCGCCAAGTGCGGTCGCTTTTGCTTGAGATTTTGCAAGAATTTCGGCTTTACGCTCGTTGAAATCAGCCACTACAGACCCTTTTTCACGTAATAATTGTGGATATTGGTCGGCATGTTGAATTTCAAATTCTTTCTCGCCTAAGAAACGGTGACCGCGAATAGTGCGAGCACTTGCCACACCTAAAATTTCGCCTTCGATTAACTCATCACCTAACAACATAGTTACCGTGTGAACCGGACGGATAAATTGCACGGTTTT
>CAUQGU010000069.1:0-8737 GCA_963517645.1 uncultured Haemophilus sp.
AATTATTCGTGCAACAAGTTGCACGCTACGAGGGGTTAAATAATCGTCCTATATGTTGAATTTTGGCTTCATACGCATAGCGTATGGTTTTTATAGCCAGACTTTAGCGGCTATAATAAAAAACGTGACCGCCATCACATTTCAAAAAGATATTTCCCGCCGATAGATTGCTGTCTGTTTACATCATTCGCCCACCACCCTACAATAGCGCCGCCTTACTCACTTTTGAGTAAATCGTTTAAATATCAATCTGAACCTGTTGTGTTGTAACCGGTTCTTCATATAGGAACTCTCATATGTTATGGTTTTTCTTCTGTATTTTGATGCTGCTTTTAGGCTACTTTGTTTATGGCAAAATCATTGAAAAGATTTTTGTCATTAATCCTAAGCGCCAAACGCCGGCCTACCAAGTCAATGACGGCGTGGACTATATGCCCATGTCTAAAACCAAAATTTGGTTAATTCAATTATTAAACATTGCCGGTACCGGTCCGATCTTCGGTCCGATTCTTGGTGCGTTATACGGACCTGTCGCGATGTTGTGGATCGTGATTGGCTGTATTTTTGCCGGTGCCGTGCATGACTATTTCTGCGGGATGTTAAGTATTCGTCACGGTGGGGCAACCATGCCTTACTTGGCAGGGAAATTCTTAGGCCGTCCGGTAAAAGTTTTTATCAACGTTTTAGCCCTTGTTCTTCTTTTATTGGTTGGTGTGGTCTTCGTTGCCAGCCCGGCACAATTAATGGGTACGATCACCATGGACATCATGGGCGCTTCCCAAGGTGCATTGCAATTAGGCGATGCCGAAGCGGTTCACAAGGCTGTTGAAGCCGGTGGTTTGAGTGTTTGGGGAATGGACAAAGCAACAGTCGTTTCTGTATGGACAGCGATTATTTTTGCTTACTATATTCTTGCAACCTTGTTACCAATTGACAAAATTATCGGTCGTATTTATCCGCTCTTTGGTGCGTTATTGCTCTTCATGTCCGTGGGCATGGTGTACGGTTTAGTGTCTGCACACTTCAGTGCAACGGATCCAATTGAATTTTTCCGTACAATTAATGCTGACGGTCAGGGTTTAACCTTAGAGAAATTCACACAAAACTTCCAAGTAAAAGGTGATGTACCGATTTGGCCATTATTGTTCTTAACCATTTCTTGTGGAGCATTATCCGGTTTCCACGCAACACAAACCCCATTAATGGCGCGTTGTGCTGAAAATGAAAAAGAAGGTCGTTTCATTTTCTACGGTGCGATGATTGCTGAAGGTATTATTGCATTAGTATGGTGTATGGTTGGTCTTGCATTCTATGAGAACCCGCAAGCGTTACAAGATGCGATTGCCGCAGGTTCACCATCTAAAGTGGTATATGACAGCTCATTACACTTCTTAGGTTTCGTGGGCGGTATCTTTGCAGTATTGGGTGTCGTTGTACTTCCAATTACATCTGGGGATACGGCATTCCGTGCAGCACGTTTACAATTAGCGGAAATTTTCAACATTGATCAACGTTCATTGACAAAACGTTTGTTCATTGCAGTGCCATTGTTCGTATTAGGTTACTTTGTTTCAACCATTGACTTCAGCGTGTTATGGCGTTACTTCACTTGGGCAAACCAAATGACGGCAATGGTAATGTTATGGACAGCGGCAGCTTATTTATACCGTTATCATAAATTCCACTGGGTGGCGTCTATCCCTGCATGGTTTATTACTACTGTCTGTGCAACCTATTTGTATTACAACAAAATCGGTTTCAGTTTAGACTATCAATTGTCCGTTTACCTCGGCTTTGCGACAACGATTGTTTGTGTCGTGTTGTTCTTTGCGTTGGTTAAACGCTCCGGCGAAGTGGATCCGGAAGCCTTAGTTAATACATAGGCGAAATAAACAAGCGCTTCCGCCAAATCGTAACGAACAAGTTGCACACGATTCTGACGGAAGCCAAATAATCGATAAAAAATAGCGCCATTTTAGGTGCTATTTTTTGTTTAAGAGAATATTAACGCGATAAAAATAACGCAGCCGCACCACGCACACCGCCAGAATCGCCGTATTTGGCTTTTTTAATCACAGGCACTTTGGCGCTACGCATTAAATGTGCCGGCAAGGCTTTTGGCAACGCCTCATATAAATAATCGAAATTGGATAATCCCCCACCGAGTACGACAAGATGCGGATCGAAAGCCGTAATAATGTTGCCGATAGAAATCGCCGCAAGCTCAACAAAAACACCGACAAAATCCACCGCACTTTTATCACCGGCATAGAAACGTTGAATGATGTCTTTTGCCGGTAACGCCTCACCTTTTAAATCACGGTAAAGCATTTCAAAGCCTCGGCCGGATAAATAGGTATCCAAACAAGCTTTATTGCCACAACCACATTGATAAATCGGGGCATTATCCCAACCTAGCAGTTTTAGTGCGTGATAGTTCAGTTGCAAATGCCCTAATTCCCCTGCCATGCCGGTTTGACCCGAGTAAATTTTTCCGTTAATCACAAACCCGCCGCCAAATCCGGTTCCCAAGATTAAGCCTAACACAGAAGGATATTGTGCATTTTCTGCATCCCAAGCCTCTGATAAAGCAAAGCAGTTGGCGTCATTTTCGGCACACACTTCACGATCCAACAACGCCGATAAATCACGCAAAATCGGTTTATTGTCCGCCACGCGAATATTGGTAATTTCCGCAATACCGGTGGATTGATTCACAAACCCTGGAATGCCTAATCCCACCGACCCTTTACAGCCAAATTTTTCATCGGCTTTTTTCACTAAATGAACAATGGTATTTAACCAATCTTCATAACTGCTTTTCGGTGTTTCCACACGTTCGGAATATTGTTTTTCCAACTGAGAATTGAACACTGCCAATTCAATTTTGGTTCCGCCGATATCTAATCCGTACAGCATTTGATGCTCCTTTAAAAATACCTAAAAAAACAACCGCACTTTTTGCTAAAAATTAGCGACCCGTTGACTTAAAGTAATTTTTCTTGGCCAAAAATTGAAAAATCCCTAAATGAATGAGCCAAGCAATCATAATAGAAATCAACAAATCAATCGGGTAATGCATACCAAAACGTAAGCGGCTGACGAGCATGAAAATCGCCCAAAGACTCATAAAGCCGACCAATACTTTTGCACGGCTGCTTTTGTTACCGATTAATTGCATGAACCCCACCGCCAACATGAGCCAACTGGCGGCAAAAATGGTATGCCCGGAAGGAAAAGAATACCCGACTTCCGCGGCATAATGCCCCTTGATCCATTCCGGCACATTGCGTTGTGTTTGATAGAATTGTTCAACAATTTGTGCTCGTGCTTTACGATCTTGTGCATAAAAAGCGTCAGCGCTGCTACCGGTTTGTTCGGTAACATACGTCACAAAAGGACGCGGTTCGGAAAAGGCATTTTTTAAGCCGGATTTCACGCCTTGGGTGATGACCATGGAAAAAGCCATAACAGCAACAGCTAAAATCCATTGTTTACGATTGGAAAATAATGGTAAAAATAGCAACGCAAAAACGCCGCAAGTAATGATGGCGTAAGGCACACTGCCGCTTTCCGTTAACCAATATAAAGGATGTTCGTAGCTCTCGAAGACGATATTGCCATTCCACTGCCAAGCGAACAGCCAGACAAAAAGAGGGACAAGGCAAAGCAATAATGTATATAATGACAATCTTTTTAACATATTTATAACCATAAGTGATAATCGGACTGCCATTTTATCATCAGAACTCACTAAAAGAAAAAGAATCAGGACAAAAGGACAAGTTATGGCAAAAATTGAACTGGTCGCCCAAGCCAATTTACCGACAGAATTCGGTTTATTTAAAATCGTAGGCTTTGAGTTTCCGGACACCAAAAAAGAACACGTTGCCCTCGTTTTAGGCGATATTCGCAACACTGACGAGCCTGTATTGGCGCGTATCCATTCCGAATGTTTAACCGGCGATGCATTGCACAGTTTAAAATGCGATTGCGGTTTCCAACTGGCTGCCGCATTGCGCCAAATTAATCAAGAAGGCCGTGGTGTGTTAATTTATCACCGTGAAGAAGGCCGTGGCATTGGGCTAATTAACAAAATTCGTGCGTATTCCCTGCAAGATCAAGGCATGGATACAATCGAAGCCAATCTTGCTTTAGGGTTTGCCGCCGATGAACGAAATTTCAGCGTGTGTGCCGATATTTTTGATTTGCTTGGGGTGAAAAAAATTCGCTTGCTGACCAATAATCCGGAAAAAATCGACACCATGAAACAAGCCGGTATTAATGTGGTGGAACGCGTACCGCTAAACGTAGGTGAAAATCGCTACAACACCGCGTATCTCGACACCAAAGCTAAAAAAATGGGCCATTTTATTGTGCATAATGGCGAACAACATTTAATGGAATGCCCCTATTGCCAAGAAGAAGTCCCGAAAAAATAAGCGAAAAAACGACCGCACTTCTCTGATAGATCAGATAGAAAATAGCTCGTTTCTCCCGAGCTATTTTTTTTGACTCAAGGCAATGCGCATTTATTTTATGCATTGATTAACTTGTTCTAAAAAATCCATGAAAAAGCTTTGTATTCCCACAATGACTCACGTTTCCTAACGCGAGCCCAGAACATCAATTTCATTTGATTCAGATTTTCACTATTTTCATTAATGAATTTAGGTTATTTATTTTGGGTTAAAAGCACGCGTCAGAAGACGCGCGCTGTCTGAGACTGAGCATCAAAAGAATTTAAACCTCATCTATAAAAGGAAAAAAATATTTAAATTTCTTCAATAAATAATTATTGAATTTAAGGTAATGAATGGCTTTATCCATTTCAACTGGTGCATCTACAATATTTCTATTTCGAATATACGCAATACCATAAATAGAGTATTCCTCTTCAAGAGAAAAATAATTCCTCAATGAAAAACCTATCACTTCTGATATCTTAAATAAGGGGCCATCAAAATCAGTAAGATCATAAATATACATAGGTATATCATCTATATTAGAGGTTTCAATTACCCTCAAAAGCCATAATTTGAACTCTTTTAAATCTATGGCTTGACAATACATACAACCTAATACGAAACTAAGATCTTGATCATTATCTTTATATATTTTCCACATATTATTTTCCTTTTTGGATATAATCTCCCCCATATGCCCCGTCGTTAAATGCTACCCTACGATGACGCGCGTCTCCTACCCGGTAAACAACTATTTCACTCTTGATCGCATTGATGAAGACCAAGCTCAAGATTATGCCAAACGTAAAGGTTGGGATGAGAGAGATGTTGAAGTGATTGGGGGTGGCGATGAAGTGATACTAACTAGCAGAAATAAAATCATAATATTGAATAAATACTCAGATATCAAAGTCATTCACGTAGTATTGCTATTTGCCTAAAAGATAAAGAGCAAGTTTCAAATATTAAAACAGGCATATTTTCAAGCTGACCACGTAGAATCCACAGCTATAGAAGACGGTTCAGAACATAATGATAAAATATATCAATTAAACAAGGTAATAAAAATGGCAGCATACACTGCCATTTTCTATCAACTCAACAATTTAAAGTATGTGTAGGAGAAAATTATTTAATTTTTCTTACTAAAGCATTTATAGCATCTGATACCTTAATTAGCTGTTCTTCTTTAACCTGAACACGCTTACCATTTAGTGAGAGAGAGCCTGGTTTCATCATAAAAAATGGACAGCCTCTAGCGAAAGCAACAACTCCAGCTGTTTGAAAATCTCTAACACTAATGATTCCATCATTTATGTTAGTAAATGTGAAGTTATTAGGGTATTGAGCAATAGCATTTTGTAAGTCTGATTCAATTCCATTTAAAACTGCTTGGTATGCAGAAGCATCTCCCATGTATTGGGTAATTCTATTTCTTATCACTAATCCAATTTTTGGTAACCTTCTCTTAGCAGCAATCATTTGACTAGAAAATGTATATTTTTTGTATATTGGTGACGGAAGTCTAATACCATAAATTAAGGATAAAGCGTTTTGCAAGGCTCTTCTAGAAGAGTCATCAGCCATCAAAGGAACTATTACCTCATCAGAAGAAGCTAAAGCAATTTGAGTATGCATTGCAAAACTAGGATTTGTATCAATAAATACATAGTCGAACTGGTCTTCAACCAATGCCAGAAGATCATTTAACCAATCTATTACAGCTAACCAGGAGTTAACTCCTGGTAATTGAACATTAGCTAGAGTATTCATAGCAATAGCTTGCAATTCAATTAACGGATCTCCTGGAATTAAACTTATATTTTCCGGAATATTTCCATTATGTTGATGAGGATGAAGAATATAGTGTTGAGCATTAAAAGCAAGCACGTTATATGGAGATGACATTCTCAAATCAAAATACCCACCTATACTTTTTCTAGGGATTAATCCATGGGCTGCTAATAAGTTCTTATTTCCCTGATTTTCCTGCCCACCAAGTAATAACTCTGATAAATTAGCTTGCGGACATAAATCTACTACTAATATTTTCTTATCTTGATGAGTATTTGCAAAAGAACAAATTGTTTGAAAGGCTAAACTTGTCTTTCCTGTACCACCTTTGTTATTCCAAAAAGAGAATTTTTTCATTCTTTACTCCTATGATTAATTTAAATTGATCATACTATAAAGTAAAAAATATACATTGTAAAGTTTTTTTTTGACATTTAATTGTTTTTTTATTACACCATAAAATAGGACAAGTATCCTCGCTTGTGCCTATCAACTGAAAGTGCGGTCACAAAATCCAAAGGATTTTGAACATTGGTTCTCCCAACGTTTATGGGTAAAATTCGCAATTTTTTATTAAACAGCACAAGCGTGGACGCTTGCGCTATTTTTCTTTATTAGCACAATCTGTTGGCGTACGCTTCCCAGCGTTTGCCTAATTCCAACAAAAATACTTCAAAAATCAACCGCACTTTATTTACTTTCTAGGACACGCGTTAGGAAACGCGCTCCAGCATAAACTAGAACAACTCATCGGCATGAAGCTCACCGAAACTACACCATGTGCCGGTCGCTTCCGTCTGCAGTTGGTACTTCACCCACCCGGCAAGCAACAATTTCACCTTAGATCGTATTGATGAAAACCAAGCTCAAGATTATGCCAAACGTAAAGGTTGGGATGAGAGAGATGATGAAATGGTTGGGGGTGGCGATGAAGTAAAAAAAATGATAGTATTGCTAACTACATGTTTTCCAATTTAATTTTAAGGTAAATTATGGCCAAAAAATCTAATTTTAAAGAAATAACAGAACATAAAAATGGGTTTCCTTTATTCTCAGATCCGATTATAGATCTAGATATTGGTAAAGGAAAAAAAGTTGTCATATCTGATATTTGGTCTTTTTGGTACTACCTTGTAAAGAAATTTATTTCAAGGAAACAAAAAACCAATGAACTAGAAAAGGAGCTTCTTTCTTATTTAGAACAATCCAAGTATTTCTATGAAAGTGCTGAAAAGAGCCCAATAAAATCACAGCCCCTTTTATATTATTATTCATTCCTTAATCTATCCAAAGTAATATACGTATTTAAAGAGAACAAAGATTCGCTTGAAGGAATTAAATTTATACATGGAATTTCAGAAGTATATAGAAGTTCTTTTGATAAAAGCGAAGTGTCAATAAAAACATCCACACAGGGTGACATTCAGTTAGCTCATGAAGTATTTAAAATTTTTGATGGTTCTATGGCTCCTCCAAACAATAGTAATAAACACAATTTTAACATCAAGGAATTATTATCTCATTGTGTTGGAATTCATAGAGCATATTCAGAAATATACAACATAGATGATGAGAACTTTATAAAAATTGAAAAATACTTTCTATTTAGACAATCTAAAAAGCTGCATTTTTTAGCATATTTAGGAAATCTAAAACAGGAAGACTATAATAAGGTTAAAAATTGTAACTATCAAATTTATTACTTTGAAAACAACACATCAAATTTAAATATTCTCAATGAAATCAATATAGATAAAAAAGAAGGTCATTATTTACATTTAGAATTAGATATAAATCATTATAACGAATTAACAAAAGATAATTATCGTGAAATATGTAAGGAAATTAGAAGAGCAGGAATATGGTATTTTATAGGTAATAGTGGATATACAATTTACCTATCAAAGAATAATAATATGAGATACAGTCAAGAAAGTATTATATATATGACAATGTTCTTCCTTGGTTCAATTACTCGATATAACCCATATTTATTTGATTCAATATTTTCAGATAAAGAACAATGGTTAATGAGTGAATTTCTTACTACACAACCTAAACAATTTTTATATCTAGCTACAGCTAGAGTACTTGGAAGAAATATACTCAAAGCATATTCAAGTTTCTAAGATATAGTCTCTATATTTTAGGTCCCCTCTGATAGCGCAAGCATCCTAGCTTGTGCCTATCAACTAAAAGTGCGGTCAAAAAGTCCAAAGAATTTTGAATATTGTTTTTGCCAACAGCTTATGCGTAGAATTCGCAATGATTTTATTAAACAGCACCAGCGAGGACGCTGGCGCTATCTTTCTTTATTTGCACTTATCTGTTGGCGCACGCTTCCCAGCGTGTGCCTAATTTCACCAAAAAACACTTCAAAAACCCACCGCACTTATTTACTTTTTATGGCACGCGTTAGGAAACCACAGCTGTTCGAAACCTTAACTTGGAACCCAAAAACGGTCAACCCCGCTTGG
>CAUQGU010000070.1:0-8643 GCA_963517645.1 uncultured Haemophilus sp.
TACGGATTAAAGACGAGCTCTATCAATACTTGAAAAAGAAAGCAGCTGAGTAATTGGTTTAATGTAAAGACAAAGTGCGGTGAAATTTACCGCACTTTTTTGTTTTATGACGTTTTGCTTTTTTGAGAGCCCAGATAAATTGCGACTAATGTCAGTAGTGCCCCCGCCCATTGCCAATAATTGATTGGCTTATCCAAGCCAAAATAATCAATCACAAGCGCCACCACCGGCTCAGAAAGAAGCAATAAACCGGTTAAACCTAACGACAAATAAGGAATGGTATAAGCAATCATGCCCCAGGCGACACATTGCATCACTGCACCATAAATGAAGACTAATCCCCAATCGGTGAAAGTGGTAGGATAGAGGTTGTCGGAATTAAAAATCAACGAAGGAACAATTAAGACAAGCGCACCACTTAAACTCAAAATAAACATTAACGAAAATAAAGCGGTGGGTTCTTCTTCGTGTACTTTTTTAATCATAATCATTGAGGCCGCAAGCATGCCTGCAGAAATGAGCCCAATGATAATGCCGTACATCCCTTCAAAATTATGTTGTAGTTCTTCCCCTGTGATTAAGACAACACCCACAACCGCTAAAAATAGACTTAACATTTGTAGTTTGCTTTGACGTTCGCCAAAGAATAAATACCCAATTGCCGCCAAAAAGAAAATCTGCAAGCTATTCAGCAACGTTGAAATACCTGGCCCTACCGCATAGACACTTTCATGCCAAAAAGATAAATCAAAAGCTAAAAAGATACCAGAGAATACGGCATACATCATCGCTTTACGACTTTTAGGAAAACGCTGCCTTTTTAATTTCATTAAGAACCAGAAAATAAAGGAGGCAATCAGTAAGCGCCAAAATGCAATAGCATAACTACCTACTGGCACAAATTTCACAATCAGGCTTCCTAAACCGAATAGCACGCAGCCCACGACTAACATCGGGGCGGCGTAAGATTTTATTTTGTCCATTAAATAAACATCGCCCAGACTGGCAAGCTACTAGCCATAAAGAATAAAATGAGTAGGCTGTTATAGCTGAGTTTCCATTTATTTACACTGTGTAAGAGCAATACACCCGCTATCACTAAGTGAAGCAGAAAATAAATGCCGTATGCGAAAACGTTCGAAAAAACGACCGCACTTGTGCCTTGATAAATAATAAAAATCAGTACTGCCAACGCATTAAGGGCAAGCAATAAAATCATCAATAATGGTAGTAATGCAATGAAACCTTGCAGACGATTACGAGAAACAGACAAACATAAATTCGCTAACAATACGCCCATTAAAGCTTGTGCCAGTGGGTTATATTGCACGAAATTCGGTGTTGGATTGCCGAAGAAAATCATCAAATAGGCAATGACACCAAATCCACTCACCAAAGATGCCATTAAGAGAAAACCACGACGAGCAACTTCATCTTTAGGTTGTTTCCATACTGCATATACGGCAGATAATCCAGATAAGCTAACAATATCAGTTATCACGTAATGATGTGGTGAGGCCAGGCTCATCCCTAACCAAATGAACCAATAAAGTGCAAAACAAGCATTTGCCTTGATTAAACGTCCACGCTGCCCAGGGCAAATTTCCCCTTTAATAAAGGCAACTAAACAAAGCAATTGGGCAATCAGCACGCCAAAGGCTAAATGAGGAATCAATTTTTCAGCAAGTTGCAAAGATTCTATAAAAAAATCAACCATTAATAGCAACCCAATTGGCAATATCGCAAGAAATGCGGCCAAGGGTTTGGATTGTTCTTCTGACATAAAATTCTCGATTAGAAAAAGAAGGCGTCATTATGCCAAAATTTACGGCTTTTTTTAATGGCTTTCGTGCATTTTGCCTCATTCCCTTTTAAAATACGCAAAATGATAACCGCACTTTAGGAACCACAAAAAAATGCTATTAAGCGTACTTTATATTATTGGAATTACCGCCGAAGGAATTACCGGCGCATTAGCCGCTGGACGAGAAAAAATGGATATTTTCGGGGTAATTATTATCGCCTGTGTAACGGCGATTGGCGGTGGTACAGTACGCGATGTATTATTAGGGCACTACCCTGTTGGCTGGGTTAAACATCCTGAATATTTCATCATGGTAGCTGGTGCGGCAGTATTAACGGTTTTTATTGCGCCCTTCATCAAACATTTTATGCGCTACTTTCGCACCATTTTCTTGGTATTAGATGCTTTAGGATTAATCGTGTATTCCATTATTGGCGCACAAATTGCCATTGATATGGGTTATGGTTTTACCGTGACATCCATTGCAGCAACGGTGACTGGTGCATTTGGTGGTGTATTACGTGATTTACTTTGTAACCGCATTCCTCTTGTATTCCAAAAAGAACTTTATGCTAGCGTGTCGTTCTTCTCCGCGGCTATGTATATGGCATTCCAACACATTCAATTAGAACACACGCTTTCAATTTTACTCACATTATTCAGCGGTTTTGCACTTCGTTTACTTGCTGTTCGATTTGGTTGGGGACTACCCGTTTTCGATTTCCAAGAGCAAGAAGAAGAAACAAATGATAAATTACCGAAGAAAACGAAATAATTAAAAGGAATAATTATGTTAGAACAAATGGGCAAACAGGCTAAAGATGCAGCCTTTATTTTAGCGCAGTTAAACACCACTGAAAAAAATCATGCGCTCAGTATTATTGCGGAACAATTAGAACAACAAGCTGACCGTATTCTAGTCGCAAACCAAAAAGATATTGAAATTGCGAAACAAAATGGTTTATCCGAAGCATTAATTGATCGTCTTTTATTAACAGAAGATCGCCTAAAAGGCATTGCAAATGATGTGCGCCATGTGATTTCGCTCGCGGATCCTGTGGGGAAAATCATTGATGGTGGCACCTTAGATAGCGGATTAAAGATCGAACGAGTCCGTACTCCGCTTGGCGTGATTGGTACCATTTACGAAGCACGTCCCAATGTCACCATTGATGTGGCAAGCCTTTGCTTAAAAACCGGTAATGCCGTGATTTTACGTGGTGGAAAAGAAACACAACATTCCAACCAAATTTTGGTGGAAGTGGTACAAAATGCCCTTGAACAGGCTGGCTTACCACGCCATGCAGTTCAAGCTATTGCGGATCCGAATCGTGAACTTGTGATGCAACTGCTTAAATTGGATCGCTATGTGGATATGATTATTCCTCGTGGCGGTGCGGGCTTACATGAGCTTTGTAAACAACATTCCACTATTCCGGTGATTGTCGGTGGTGTGGGTGTTTGCCATCTTTTTGTGGAAGAAAGTGCTGACCAAGAAAAAGCCCTTGCGGTGATTGCGAATGCAAAATGCCAACGTCCAAGCACATGTAATACGTTGGAAACGCTTTTAGTTCAACGCTCGATCGCAGAAACCTTCCTACCAAAACTTGCGAAATATTTAGCCGAGAAAAAAGTAAAATTCCATGCAAAATCGACCGCACTTTCGATTCTTCAAGCTGCAAATGTCGATGTGCAAGAAGTGACCGAACAAGCGCTACGCCAAGAATGGGGTTCACTCGATCTCAATGTTGTGGTGGTTGAAGATATGGATGCGGCGATTGCTCACATCCGTGAATATGGCACACAACATTCAGAAAGTATCTTGACGGAAAATCAACGACTAGCCACACAATTTATCAATCAAGTGGATGCGGCAGCCGTGTATGTGAATGCAAGTACTCGATTTACCGATGGCGGACAATTTGGTTTAGGTGCAGAAGTGGCGGTAAGTACTCAAAAACTTCATGCTCGAGGTCCAATGGGATTAGAGGCCTTAACCAGCTATAAATGGGTCTGTGTCGGCGATTACACTTCTCGTAAATAGTCTGTTCCATCCATAAAAAAACCGCACCTTAAAACAATCAAAGTGCGGTTATTTTTTATCTCGTTTTTAGTGTTTACCGAATAATTTCATCGCGGGTAATACAATCGCACAAGCAATCTCGCCTACAATCACACCCACGACTAACGTCGCCACATTACCTAATAAGCCATCGGCTAATTGATAATCAGCGAGCAAATGATGAATGAAACTCACATTATGTACGAAAATACCACCACCTACTAAGAACATTGCGAGCGTACCGATAAAACTAAGTGAACGCATAAATTTAGGCATAATCACTAAAATTGCGTTCCCGATTGACTTCGCTACACCACCTTTTTTGATAAGGTATAAACCGAAATCATCTGCTCTAACAATCAATGCGACCAAGCCATAAACAAAAATAGTAATCCCAATACCCACTACCGAAAGGGAAATAATGCGAGTCAGCAAGCTCGCTTCGGTTAATTCGCCCAATGCAATAATGATAATTTCAGCGGAAAGAATAAAATCAGTACGAATTGCCCCTTTAATTTTAGCGGCTTCATTAAAGGTTGTTTTTTCTTCATGCTCTTCATGAGCAATAAATTTATGTAGAATTTTCTCTACACCTTCAAAACACAAATACGCCCCACCAATCATCAGAAGTGGCACGATCAACCAAGGTAAAAACGCAGAAAGCAGTAAAGCAATTGGAATTAAAATGATTTTATTGACTAACGATCCTTTGGTGACAGCCCAAACAATGGGTAATTCACGATCGGAAGATGCCCCTGTTACCTGATTAGCATTTAAGGCTAAGTCATCACCTACTACACCAACGGTTTTCTTGGCTGCTATTTTGGTCATCAAGGCGACATCATCAAGAATCGATGCAATGTCATCAATAAGAGTAAAAAGAGAGCTAAACGCCATATTTTTTCCTTTATAAAGTTAAAATTTAGAGAAACGAGTTTTAAACTGGTCGAATGCTTTCAACATCCAACTTCGCATCAAACTCTTTTTGTAATAAAAGTAGTTTTTTATCTTGCTGTAAATCCGTACGCGCCTGTTCACGCAACTCCTGATAAACTTTTTTACGGTAATCCATTGGTGTTAAAACATCGGAATCTTCAACAAAAATCGACAATTTGACTGGTTTTTCATATAAACGTTCAAGATGTTCCACTAAATTTTTAATATTTCGATCTTGTTTTAAATGGGCTTTTTCAGAATGAAGCCCGAGTTGAATTTCATCTTCTGTTTGCGACTTAATAAAGCAATTTAATGCCAACTCTTTTGAAAAGCCAACCACGCCAGAGCGTTCAACAATATCCGTCCAAGGATCTTGTTTTTGCGTAATTTGAATAATTTTCTCACGCAATTCTGGTGTCACATCTTTCAACATTGCCTGTTTAATATCAGAAGGACGCACACCGCTATCCACTTTGGCTAAATCCGGATTACTCCACTCCCAACGATAAGTTTCCGCATCCAGAATTTCTTGCTCTTCCGCGTCCATTTCAGCATTGTCATCAATGGTATTTTCCACCGTTTCAATACCTTGCTTTAACTCGTCAGCCTGTTGAGTCATTGGATTTGGCACCGCTGCTTTCGTTTGCGTCGCTTTCGGTGGTGTCATCTCTCGTACAGGAAGTGCGGTCATTTTTGGCGAATTTTTTTGCTCATCTAACTCTTGGAGGTGATGCAAGGTTTCTTCCACTGCGGCTTGCTGTTCATCATGATGATGCTGGCGCTCTGATTGCTCAATTTTCGTTAATTGATTCAATGCCTCTAGCGCAGCAAGGCTGGCTAAATTCAATGAAGATGAGGTTTGAGTGGAAATAGGTTGAGAAGGTGAAGAATGCACAGCCGCTGATTGAACCATTGGCTTTTGCACTTGTGCAGAATAATTTGCTTTGATGTTTTGCGACAGCACCGGCATATCCACATAACCAGAAACAGGCTGATTTTCAACCGCACTTTTCTGTGTATTTTGTTCAGGGAATAGCCCGCCTTGTTTAGGCGTTTGTACTGCCGTAAGGAACTTTGGGTGGAATGCCAATGCCCTCAATAATGTCATTTCTGCACCAATTCGACGATTTGGTGCGGTGGCCAATTCTTTTCGACCCGATACAATCACTTGATAGAAAAATTGTACGTCTTCGGGTGAAATATGTTTGGCTAGAAAACCTAAGTGATCGTTTTCATCAGTGGCATTTTTAGCAAGTAACTGCATTAACGCAATTTGATGTAATTTCTCGGCTGTTTCTGCCAATAATTCATCCCAATCGCCCGCTTTTTCTGCCACCGTTTGAATGGTTTTCATTAAACGCTCACCGTTACCTTGATGTAAGGCGTAAATGATTTCAATCGGCTGATCTTCATCTAACAGCCCAAGCATGGTATTCACCACATCGGTAGAAACTTTACCGTTGCCCATGGCAATGGCTTGATCCGTTAAACTTAAGCTATCGCGAATACTACCTTGTGCCGCTTTGGCTAATTTATCTAATGCTGGTGCATCAAAAGGAATATTTTCGGCAGTAAGCACACGATTAAGATGTGCTGAAATTTGCGGTTCATCTAATGCTTTAAGATGAAATTGCATACAACGGGATAAAATGGTAATCGGTAATTTTTGTGGATCCGTTGTAGCCAATAAGAATTTCACATATTCAGGTGGTTCTTCCAAAGTTTTTAACAACGCATTGAAAGAATGACGGGAAAGCATATGGACTTCATCGATAAGATAGACTTTATAACGCCCTACTACCGGCTTATATTGCACATTGTCTAATAGCTCACGCGTATCTTCTACTTTAGTACGAGAAGCCGCATCGATTTCAATTAAATCAATAAAGTTGCCCGCTTCGATCGCTTTACAGTTTTCACATTCACCGCAAGGATCGGCAGTAATACCGTTTACACAATTCAAGCCTTTCGCAAATAAACGAGCAATGGAGGTTTTACCCACGCCACGGGTGCCGGAAAATAAATAAGCATGATGTAAACGGTTTTCTTTTAAACCGTTTTCCAAAGCAGTGAGCACATGGCTTTGCCCCACTACTTCAGAAAAGTTTTTTGGTCGCCATTTTCTGGCTAAAACTTGGTAGCTCATCGCATCCCTTTAAAAATTAATGGCCTTCAAAATTCACTAGGGTGTAGCAATCAATGCCTAAATCACGTAAGCGTTTTTCGCCCCCTAATTCTGGCAAATTAATCACAAAGGCAGCATGTTTCACTTCACCACCTAAACGTTGAACTAATTTCACGGTAGCTTCAACTGTTCCACCCGTTGCCAACAAGTCATCAATGATTAACACGTTATCGCCTTGTGAAATGGCATCCGTGTGCAATTCAAGGGTGTCTTGACCGTATTCTAATTGATAAGACTGTGCAATCACTTCACGAGGTAATTTGCCCGGTTTACGAACAGGGATAAATGGCAAGCCTAATGCTAATGCAACTGGCGCACCAAAAATAAATCCACGAGACTCGGTACCAATTACTTTTGTGAGACCTTTATCTTTATACTTTTCAACGATCAAATCGATTGTTGCCTTGAAAGCCGCAGGCACTTCAAGCAAGCTCGTGATATCACGGAAAATGATGCCTTCTTTTGGATGATTTGGGATAGATTTGATAGAAGATTTGATTAATTCAAGTTGTTTGTTCATAAATAATTGCTCAAAAAAGAGTAAGAAAAAATCCTGTTTTTAGGCTCGCATTCTAGCATAGAAAAATGCAAAAGTGCGGTGAATTTTGACCGCACTTTTGTAAATAAAATGAATTAATCTGGGTAAATATCTTCCCCGTCTTTTCGGGTACGAAGAAGCTGTAAAATCCAGACATATTGTTCGGGGGTTGGTGTAACAAAATATTCAATTTCCTCGTTCATCGCACGGGCTGATTGCTCAGGATCGTCGCTTAATTGCATCGGTGGGCGAATTTCCATTTCATACTTGCCACTCTTAGCGTTATAGCGTGGGAACATTGGAATAACCACCGCTTTTGCTAATTTCGCCATTTTGTTTAACCCAGGAAGCGTGGCTTTATAAGTGGCAAAGAAATCCACAAAGACACTTTGCTCGGCTCCAAAATCTTCATCAGGAAGATAATACCCCATTTGACCTTGTTTGATGTGTGCTAAAAATGGCTTAATACCATTTTGGCGTGCATGCATTTTTCCACCAAAACGTTGACGCGCTAAAGTCCATAGCCAATCCACCAATGGATTTCGGTGAGGATTATACATTGATGTCATCGGCATACCATGTGTATGCAAAATAATGCCAGAGGCATCAATCGCCCAACCATGTGGTACCATTAAAATGATGTTATGCCCTTCAGCTTTGGCTTGCTTGATATGCTCAAGACCAATGAATTCACTGCGTTTTTGTAAATGTTTTTTAGAACGAATGGCAATTTCACCAATACCAAGCATGACTTGTGCGACCGTCACAAACATCTCTTCAATTACTTTATCACGCTGCTCTGCCGTCCAATCCGGGAAACAGAGTTTCAAATTAATCTCGGCACGAATACGTGGTTTACCGATTTTTTTCGCGAGTGCACGAGCCAGTTTCTCGGCCATTTTATCGCGTAAACGAAACGGCACAAAAGCGAGTAACAAAAGCACAAAAATACCAAGCCAAATACCCCAATTTTTCGGGTGCAAATATGACCATGAAAAATGTGGCTCATAGCCCGTTCGTGCCGTAATACGTAATTTTTTCTGAGAATCTGTCATAATCAATTGTTAAAAATGAAACCAACCTTGATCATACGCCATTTTTATCGTCATGATAAATGA
>CAUQGU010000071.1:0-8599 GCA_963517645.1 uncultured Haemophilus sp.
TGGGTTTTTACGCACCATTCCGACATTTTGTTTAATAATTCATCACTTTGATGCACCGCAATCACAGGTCCTTCCGCTAAAATATTGAGATCTTTATCTGTCACGATGGTTGCGATTTCAATAATTCGTTCTTTTTCAGGATCTAATCCTGTCATTTCTAAATCGATCCAAATCAGATTTTGTTTATCTAATTGCATAATATAAGGTATCCTATGAACATTTTTTAATCCCGTTTATTTTAACGAAAAACATCGGAAAAAACGACCGCACTTTATGAGCAAACGTAAACTAACGCAAAATCAAACTCGTCGAATTCAATCAAATAACGCGAAAGCTTTGCATCGCCACAAGAAAAAAGAAGTGGAATGGCAAGATGATATGCTAGGTGAAAGCCAAGATGGGGTAGTCGTTACGCGTTATTCGGTTCATGCTGATGTGGAAAATACACAAGGCGAAATTTTCCGTTGTAATTTACGTCGTACACTTTCTAGTCTCGTGGTTGGTGACAAAGTGATTTGGCGACAAGGCAATGAGCAACTCCAAGGTGTGAGTGGCGTGATTGAAGCTATTCACCCAAGACAAAATGAAATTGCTCGTCCAGATTATTATGATGGGTTGAAACCCATCGCGGCGAATATCGATCGTATTATTATTGTTTCTGCGGTGGTGCCGGTACTGTCACTCAATATTATCGATCGTTATTTAGTGGTGTGTGAAAATGCGGAGATCGAACCTGTCATTGTGGTGAATAAAGGCGATTTACTGAATGCTGAGCAAGAACAGGAAGTGGAAAGCCAATTACAGATTTACCGTGATATTGGTTATCAGACCATCATCATTTCAGCTGAAACCGGAAAAAATATGGAAAAATTAACCTCACTTTTAAGTGATGGCACATCCATTTTCGTGGGGCAATCAGGGGTAGGCAAATCCAGTTTAATTAACCATATTTTACCGACAGTCAATGCGCAAGTCGGTGGCATCAGCGAAACCTCTGGTTTGGGTCAACATACCACAACCTCTTCTCGTTTATACCATTTGCCACAAGGTGGTAATTTGATTGACTCACCAGGGATTCGTGAGTTTGGTTTATGGCATTTGGAGCCAGACCAAATCACCAAAGGCTATCGTGAATTTCAATATGTCTTAGGTACATGTAAATTCCGAGATTGTAAGCATTTGAACGATCCTGGCTGTGCATTACGTGAGGCTGTCGAAGCAGGTCGGATTTCAGCTATACGCTATGAGAATTATCATCGCCTCATTGAAAGTTTGAGTGAGACGAAATCACAGCGTCATTTTTCTGTGTAGTAGACAAATTACTGTAAATTAGGTATAAATTACCCCAAATTTCGTGACGTAGCTCAAGTTTTTTTGTGTTTAGCCTTGATTATTGGGCATTTAATAGAGATACTACAGCAGATTTATAGATTAAATTTTACAATTACTATAGAGGTAACATTATGTTCTCAAAAGATGTGGAAATTACAGCTCCTAATGGTTTACATACCCGTCCAGCGGCGCAATTTGTTAAAGAAGCGAAAGCGTTTGCTTCTGATGTAACAGTGACCTCCGGTGGTAAAAGTGCAAGTGCGAAAAGCCTATTTA
The DNA here is from genome assembly GCA_963517645.1 of uncultured Haemophilus sp. Classification (GTDB taxonomy): domain Bacteria; phylum Pseudomonadota; class Gammaproteobacteria; order Enterobacterales; family Pasteurellaceae; genus Haemophilus_D. The sequence goes on from CAUQGU010000071.1 coordinate 1,609, forward strand.
AGCTACAAACTTTAGGCTTAACGCAAGGAACTGTAATCACCATCTCGGCGGAAGGTGAAGACGAACAACAAGCCGTTGAACATTTAGTCGCATTAATTCCTACTTTAGAATAATTTACGATTAGCCATAGGATTTCTATTCTATGGCTATTGTTTATCTAACCTTTAATAAATTATCTCGGAAGGTAAAAGTATGATTACAGGTATTCCAGCGTCACCAGGTATCGTTTTTGGTAAAGCCTTAGTATTAAAAGAAGAAAAAATTGTTCTTGATACGCAAAAAATTTCAGAAGATCAAGTTGAGGCAGAAGTTGCCCGTTTTTATGCTGGGCGTGAAGCGGCTGTTGAGCAACTTAATTCTATTCATCAACGTGCATTAAAATCTTTAGGTGAAGAAAAAGCGGCCATCTTTGAAGGCCATTTAATGATCCTTGAAGATGAAGAATTAGAAGAAGAAATTATTGATTATCTTCGTTCGCACAAAGTGAATGCGAGTGTGGCAGCAAGTAAAATCATCGATCAACAAGTTGAAATGTTGTCTGAAATTGATGATGAATACTTAAAAGAACGTGCGGGTGATATTCGCGATATCGGTAATCGTTTAATCAAAAATATTTTAGGCATGCATATTGTGGATCTTGGTGATATTACCGAAGAATCCATCCTTGTGGCTTACGATTTAACTCCATCAGAAACTGCTCAATTAAATTTAGAAAAAGTATTAGGTTTTATCACAGATATTGGTGGTAGAACATCTCACACCTCAATTATGGCTCGTTCACTTGAATTGCCGGCCATTGTTGGGACAAATAATGTCACTGCGCGAGTGAATACCGGTGATTATCTTATTTTAGATGCCGTGAACAATCGTGTTTACGTGAATCCGACTCAAGCTGAAATCGATGAATTAAAAACACTAGAAGCAAAACTTGCTGAAGAAAAAGCAGAATTAGCGAAATTAAAAGATTTGCCTGCAGTGACCCTTGATGATCATAAAGTCGATGTGGTAGCCAATATTGGTACGATTCGTGATTGCGAAGGCGCACACCGTAATGGAGCAGAAGGGGTGGGTTTATACCGTACTGAATTCCTCTTTATGGATCGTGATCAATTACCGAGCGAAGAAGAGCAATTCATTGCTTATAAAGAAGTGGTTGAAGCAATGGAAGGTCGTCTAGTGGTATTACGTACTATGGATATCGGCGGTGATAAAGAGCTTCCATATTTAAATTTACCAAAAGAAATGAACCCATTCTTAGGATGGCGTGCGGTGCGTATTGCCCTTGATCGTCGTGAGATTTTACACGCACAATTAAGAGCGGTATTACGTGCGTCTGCATTTGGTAAACTTGCCGTGATGTTCCCAATGATTATTTCGGTAGAAGAAATTCGCGAATTAAAATCTGTATTGGAAACCTTAAAAGCAGAATTACGTGCAGAAGGTAAAGCTTTTGATGAAAACATCCAAGTGGGTGTCATGGTTGAAACGCCATCTGCAGCGGTGAATGCGAAATTCTTAGCGAAAGAAGTGGATTTCTTTAGTATTGGTACAAACGACTTAACACAATATACCTTAGCTGTTGACCGCGGTAACGAATTGATTTCTCACTTATATAACCCAATGTCACCTTCAGTACTAGGATTGATCAAACAAGTGATTGATGCCTCTCATGCTGAAGGTAAATGGACGGGGATGTGTGGTGAGTTAGCCGGTGATGAACGCGCGACCTTATTGTTACTCGGTATGGGCTTAGATGAATTTAGTATGAGTGCAATTTCTGTGCCACGTATTAAAAAATTAATTCGTCATGTGAATTATCAAGAGGTGAAAGCCTTAGCTAATGAAGCATTACAAAAACCAACTGCTGCTGAAATTGAACAATTAATTCAAGCTTTTTTCGCAGAAAAATCGTTAAACTAGATACAAAAACAGAGTTTTACGTTAAAATACTAGCCATCTTTAATAGATAGGAGATTAAAATGGGCTTATTTGACAAATTATTTGGTTCAAAAGAAAACAAAACAGTGGAAGTCGAAATTTATGCGCCACTTTCTGGTGAGATTGTGAATATCGAAGATGTACCAGATGTTGTTTTCTCTGAAAAAATCGTGGGTGATGGTATCGCAATTCGTCCAACAGGTAACAAAATTGTGGCGCCTGTTGATGGTGTAATTGGTAAAATTTTTGAAACTAATCACGCGTTTTCAATGGAATCAAAAGAGGGTGTTGAATTATTCGTTCACTTCGGTATTGATACCGTTGAATTAAAAGGTGAAGGATTCACTCGCATCGCACAAGAAGGTCAAAGCGTAAAACGCGGCGACACAGTAATCGAATTTGATTTAGCAACATTAGAATCAAAAGCAAAATCAGTTTTAACACCAGTGGTTATCTCTAACATGGATGAAATCTCATCTATCGAGAAAAAATCTGGTGAAGTGATTGCTGGAGAATCGGTTGTTTTAAGTTTAACAAAATAAGATTTATAGACTAAAAGATCCGCTTTAAATAAGCGGATTTTTTTATCCTTATTCTTTTTTAAAGAAGGTAAAGATGATTTATCGATTAACAGGCCAAGTACAGCATTATGCATGGGGCGGAAGAAACTATATTGCATCATTGATTGGATTAAATTCAGCGAAAGATCAACCTTGTGCTGAGTGGTGGTTAGGTGCACATCCATCAGCGCCTTCTGAGATTGAGAATGCTAGTAACAAACAATCCCTTATTGAATTTTTATCGCAAAATCCGACCGCACTTGGGCAAGCAAGCCGCCAGCAATTTGGTGATGAACTGCCTTATTTGTTAAAGATTTTAGATGTTGAAAAGCCGTTATCGATTCAATTGCATCCGACTAAAACCCAAGCTGAAAAGGGCTTTGAGGCTGAAAATACAAAAGGCGTGGCATTAACAGACAGCACGCGGACTTATAAAGATAGAAATCATAAACCAGAAATGATGATTGCCTTATCTGATTTCTGGCTTTTACATGGTTTTAAAAAAAAAGCTCAAATCCTTGCCACATTAAATGCACGCCCCTCTTTGCAACCTTTGGCTGAAAAACTTGGCACACAAAACCTTGCTGAATTCTACGCGGATGTGATGTTGGCGGATCAATCAACGCTCGCAAATTGGCTATTACCCGTTATTGAAGCCAACCAACAGCCTTATAAAAATGGCAAGTTAGCGCTAGATAACCCTGATTATTGGGTGCTTTATACGATGGAAGCCATGGCGATTTCGCCTGAAAAATTAGATGCAGGCTTGGTGTGTTTTTATCTCTTTAATATCGTGCATTTAAAAGAAGGAGAGGGCATTTTCCAAGATGCGGGTATTCCTCATGCTTACCTTCGCGGACAAAACGTGGAGTTAATGGCATGTTCTGATAATGTAATTCGTGGTGGCTTAACACCAAAATATGTCGATATTGTCGAATTATTAAAAATTGTGGATTGTCGTGAAGTAACACCTCAAATTATCTCAGCAGCACCTCAAAATCAGTCAGAATTTACTTATAAAACACCAGTAAAAGATTTTGCTTTAGCTCAAATTCGTGTTGAACCACAACAACATACTGAATTGAATCTTCAAAGTGCAGGCATTTTATTGGTGATGCAAGGCGAGCTAAAAATACAAGAAAAATCAGTCGCACTTACCTTGAAACAAGGTGAGTCAGCATTCATTACAGCGGATTCTAACGTTGAGATAATGAGTGAAAAAGGCGGTTATGCCTTCTTGGCAAAATTGCCATAAAAATTAATGTGATAAGTATCACGATTTGTGAACTTATCGCTAGATTCATCGAAGATTTTAGGTATAGTGGCGTCATTCAGGCGCCTTTTTTTATGTGGCTAAATTGCATTGGGAGTTTTTATGTCGTTGCCTCGTTATTTTGAAGATCCACAAACCTTACATGTGAATACCACATCACATCATGCTTATTTTATTCCTTTTTCTTCAACAGAAAGTGCGGTTAAAAAGACACGAGAATTTTCCCCTTACTTTACCTTACTAAATGGTGAATGGGATTTTGCTTATTTTGAAAGCTATACTCACTTGCCTCAAGATTTCCTTCATATTTCATTTACAGATAAAATCCCCGCTCCTTCAAATTGGCAAAATCATGGTTACGATAATCATCAATATACCAACGTAAATTATCCTTTCCCTTTTGATCCCCCTTATGTACCCATTGAAAATCCTTGTGGTTTATATCATCGAATCTTTAATGTCGAAATCAATCCAGAAAAACGGTATCTCTTAAATTTTGAAGGGGTAGACAGTTGTTTATTTGTCTATGTGAATCAACAACTTGTGGGCTATAGCCAAATTAGTCATTGCACCAGTGAATTTGATATCACTGACTTTTTACAACAAGGGGAAAATCATTTACATGTTTTAGTGCTGAAATGGTGTGATGGCAGTTATTTGGAAGACCAAGACAAATTCCGAATGTCTGGTATTTTCCGAGATGTTTATCTGTTAGCGCGAGAAAAAAATTACTTACAAGATTTTTTCATTCAAACACAATTTAATCAAGAACTTACCAAGGCTCAATTACATGTGGCCTGTCAGTTTGTTGGAAGTGAACAACCTATCTCTTGGCAATTATTTGATCCTCAAGGCGAATTGATAATTGAACAAAAAGGGCATGCATTTCATGCTGAAATTGAAAATGCACAAGTATGGCATGCAGAGAACCCTCGCTTATACACGTTGATTTTGCAATATGGCTCAGAAGTGATTTGCCAAAAGGTCGGCTTGCGTCATATCGAAGTAAAGAATGGTGTCATGTTATTTAATGGGCAAGCGATTAAGTTTAAAGGCGTTAATCGTCACGATAGTGATCCGAAAACGGGTTATGTTATTAGTCGAGAACAAGCGTTGCAAGATTTACGCTTAATGAAACAGCATAATTTTAATGCTATTCGCACAGCGCATTATCCTAATGCACCTTGGTTTACTGAACTGTGTGATGAATATGGTTTTTATGTGATTGCGGAAAGCGATATTGAATCACACGGCACGAATGCGGTTTATGTGGAGTCGCCAGAAACAAGCATTTTATTAGGGGTAAAAACAGAGATTGATCATGACGCAATTCGTCAAAAAACAATAGACAATTATTGCTATATGGCTCGAAGCCCTGAGTTTAATCAAGCCATTTTAGACCGTACTTATGCCAATGTTGAGCGAGATAAAAATCGTCCTTCTGTTGTGATTTGGTCATTAGGCAATGAAAGTGGCTACGGTGAGAATTTTGAGCAAGCAGCAGCTTGGGTGAAACAGCGCGATCCAAGTCGCTTAGTGCATTATGAAAATGCGATATTTCAACATTCAGCCCATCAAAATGATACATCCAATTTAGATTTTCATAGCGAAATGTACACCAGTACGGAAGAATTGGATGCTTATTTTGCCGATGCCCAAAATCAAAAGCCGTATCTTTTCTGTGAATACTTGCATGCGATGGGGAATTCTTGCGGGGATACGGAAGATTATTTCCAAGCTATGGAACGACATGCTGGCGCTTGTGGTGGCTTTGTGTGGGAGTGGTGCAATCATTCGCCTTATTTGCCAAACTCAAGCAAGATGGGCTATGGCGGGGATTTTAATGACAAACCGAATGACGGTAATTTTTGTGCCGATGGATTAGTGACGGCTGACCGTCAAATTCAAAGTAATTTATTGGAATACAAAAATGTGTATCGTCCACTTCGTGCTACCTTAAAAAATAGTCATATTGAACTTAAAAATTATTTGGATTTTACGGATGCAGCAGAGGCCATTTCGATTCATTATCAAATCACCGAAGATTTTGCTGTTATACAAGAAGGTCAAATAGATGATTTAAGCATTGTGCCAAAATCAACCGCACTTTTACCTTTACCATTGCCAGCAAGTAACGCTTCGTTACAAATTTTGACATTGACCTATCATCAAAAAACAGAAACAGGTTTAATTCCCCAAGGGCACAGTTTGGGATTTGATCAGATCATTTTGTCGGCGCAATCACATTTATTCGTTGATGAGATCAAATCAAATATCCAATCAATTTCTGTTTCAGAGCATGCTAATTTAATTTCAATTAAAGTGGCAGATATTGAATACCAGTTTGATCAATATAAAGGCACTATTCAACAAATTAGCAAAGATGGCGAGCCTTGGTTGAATCAACCTACCGATTTCAATATTTGGCGAGCGCCTTTGGATAACGATAGTTTAATGAAAGCACATTGGCTTGCTGCGGGTTACGATCGTGCGACGAGTCGTGTTTATGATTACCGTTTAACCGAGCAGGAAAGTGCGGTTGAAATTACCTTTAAATTAGGATTGGTTGCTGTATCAAAAGCGCGAATTTTGACATTGAATGTGGTGTATCGTATTGAGCAAAATGGGCTACTTCGCATCAATATTCATGCTGAAAAACAACCGCACTTGCCATTCTTACCACGCTTTGGCTTACGTTTTTTTCTTAATCAAGGATTTAACCAAGTTGAGTATGTGGGCTATGGCCCAACGGAAAGTTATCTGGATAAGCATCACGCCACGGCTTTAGGTCGTTATAAAACAACGCCAGAAAGTAATCATGTGCCTTATTTGAAACCGCAAGAAAATGGCAGTCACTATGGTTGTACTGAAGTGAAGGTGGCAAATTCGTCTGATTGCTTTAGCGTGCAAAGTCATACGCCTTTTAGTATGAATGTTTCCCCTTATTCTCAAGAAGAATTTGGCAGTAAAAAGCACCAATATGATTTGGAGAAAAGTGGCAGTACAATCTTGTGTCTGGATTATAAAATGAGTGGGGTAGGTTCTAACTCTTGTGGACCTGCGTTAAAAGCGCAATATCGTTTGAATGAAACAGAATGGGATTGGGCGATCTCGTTGCAAATTAACTAAGATGAAATAAAAAAGTGCGGTTGAAATTAACCGCACTTTTATGTTTTTAGCAATAATTAAGCAACAACGTTAAATTGTTCTTTCATTAATG
>CAUQGU010000072.1:0-8090 GCA_963517645.1 uncultured Haemophilus sp.
TACAAAATAATTTGAATCTGTGTGAAGAACCCTGCCTATGCAGGGTTTTTTATTACCTGAAATTCACCATTTTCAAAATTCAATCAATAAAAAAGTGCGGTCAAAATCGACCGCACTTTTTCTATCAGTTCTAAACGCTCAATTAAAATGAATATTTAACTGTTGCGTAATAAGCTCGACCAGGCTCATTGTAAGTGCTTGCTCCATTATTTTCACGATAAACACGTTTATCAAATAAGTTGCTCACACCAATACGCACACTAATCGTATCTTTCCAGTTATAGCCTGCACTTAATCCCCAAACGGCATAACTACCGATTTCAGTTGAATTAGCTAATGCTGCCGCATTTTCCATTCTAATCTCTTTTACTTTACGACCAGTTTGTTTACCATATTGCGTATAAGTCAGCATTGCGTCAAAACCATCTGTAATTTGATAGCTCAAGCTAGAATTTAACGTATATTTCGGCACAATAGAAAGCGGATTGCCAGTATCTTTATTTTTGGTTTTGTGCATATAAGTGAAGTTATTAACCCAAGATAATTTATTCTCGATTAATGGTAAGGTTAAATTTCCCTCTAGACCTTCAACAAGCGCACGATTCGCATTACTCCATTGATATACTTCATTTTTATTAGAAGTCACACCAATAAGTTTATTTGATGGCACAATTTTGTTACGGTAATCGTTACGGAAATACGTAATAGATGCAAGATAACCGTCTTTATTGTATTCCACCCCAATCTCTTTATTCCAGCTAGTTTCTGGTTTCAAATCTTCATTACCTTGGAAATAACATGAATAATCACCTGCGGTTGGGCAACCTTGTCCACGTGTATAAAGTAAGTAGTTTGGATTAGTTTGATAAAGATTTGGTGCTTTATAAGCTCTAGCAATTCCACCTTTTACATTCACATTATCTGTGACAGCATACAGGAAATTAAGCCCACCACTCACATTCGATCCCGAATAACTATTATGATCATAACGAGCTGAAGGTGTTAAAATAAGCTTATCAGTCACCGAAATATTATCTTCTAGGAAGATAGCCCATTCGGTCTGGCTAGAATAACCACCACGATTTTTTGTAATACCTGGGAATGATTCTGTTGGATCAGTAATAACTTTTGGTACTCTTTGCCCCTTAGCATTTGTCACAAAAATCACTTTTTCTCCAAGATTTTGTGTCATTGACTGCTTATCATCTAAGGTGCTATGTGTACCTTCAAATCCCAAGGTCACCATGTGTTCTACACCAAGTGTAAATGGAATATAGAATTCTGAACTAAAACGTGTATTTTTTAAAATTGAGTTAGTAAAACCTGTAGTGCTAGTATAGCTTCCCTCTGGCCCACCAGCTAATCCTTCAGGTAATCGGCTATTTTTAGTTTTATCAAACGCGATATAAGTTTTGTTATCAAAATGATCAAACTTACCTTCATAAGTTAACGCATAATTCTGACGATAAAGGCGAGCAGTTTCCGCCTTTGAGCTAGCAAGTTGTCTGGTATAAGGCGCTTTAATACTGTTGTAAAGCTCAGTCGCACTATTTTGCGTATCACCGTTATAAATATTGCCTTGGCGACTAAAACCAGAATCCAAGGTTAATTTATTTTTCTCATTGATATTCCACACTAAACGGCCATTAATATCTTTATTACGTACGCCTTCACGACCAGCAATCGCAGGATCGCCATTAATACCGACTTCATCCGCTTGTGTTTTGTTCCAGTTACCATATAAACGGAATTGCAATACATCTTTAATTAACGCACCACTTAGATTAAAACCGACACGGTTCGTTGCACCTTCATCGCTGTCTTCTGGTTGATTGGTGTAATAGCTTAAGCTACCGTGCAAATCATTGGTAACAGGTTTAGTGATAATATTAACCACCCCACCCATTGCACCTGAACCATAGCGTGCCGCTGAAGGACCACGTAATACTTCAATTTTTTCAATCGCTTCAACCGGCACCCAGTTACTGTCGCCACGAGAATTACGTTCACCACGCACACCATAACGTTCTGCATTACGAGAGGTGACTGGTTTACCATCCACTAAAATCAATGTGTTTTCAGGTCCCATACCGCGAATATCAATTTGACGTTTATTTCCGCGTTGTCCTGTAGATGAGTTACCCGTCAAATTCACACCTGGCATAGTACGTAATACTTCAGAAATATCATTTGTCGCAGGGCGTTTTTCTAAATCTTTTGCAGTCACAAGAGAAGAACCAAGCGATTGTTTTACCTGATCTTCCGCAGTAACTTTAATTTCCTCAAGTTTCTCTTCTGCATGAGAATAGTTTGAAAAAAGTGCGATTGTTAACGCACTAAATGCGAAGAATGATGTTGTTTTTAAATGATTAGATTTATACATTGAAATGCTCTCCTGGCATAGTGGAATAATAATGCCCGAGAATTCTAGTACAATATAATTTTGGTGTAAATGACAATTCTTATCATTTTTATTGAATTTAAATAAAATACCTAAATTTTTGACCGCACTTTCTTGCAATCCCAATAAATTCTAGTATTATTCACGGCTCGCCAATTTGGCGGATTTATTTCTCATGTCGGGTTCCCTACCCCCGATTAACCAACTAAAAAGGTCTTAAAATGAAAATTAATACTCCGATCTTCAATGATCAACAAAAACGTTTTTCTTTAATTTTATTAAGCTTGTTTCATATCTTTATCATCACAGCCAGTAACTATTTCGTTCAAATTCCATTTGAAATCAATTTAAAATTGACCGCACTTGGTTTTGCTGATGATTTCTCATTCCACAGCACATGGGGCACACTCACTTTCCCATTCATTTTCTTAGCCACTGATTTAACAGTACGTGTATTTGGGGCGAAAGAGGCACGTTGGATCATTTTTATCGTGATGATTCCAGCACTTATCGTCAGCTACATTGTGTCGGTTGTTTTCTCTAATGGGCAATATCAAGGCTTAGGAGCTCTCAGTGAATTCAATATGTTTGTTTTCCGTATTGCGTTCGCCAGCTTCTGTGCTTATGTTTTCGGTCAATTATTAGATGTGTTAGTATTCAACCGCTTACGCCAATTAAAAACTTGGTGGATTGCCCCGAGCAGCTCAATGACATTTGGTTCCCTTGCAGATACCTTTATGTTCTTTTGTGTCGCGTTTTATAAAAGTAGTGATCCATTTATGGCAGAACACTGGTTTAGCCTTGGATTCGTCGATTACTTATTTAAATTATTTGTCGGTATTGTCTTGTTTGTTCCCGCTTATGGTGTGGTACTCAACATGATTTTACGTAAACTTCAATCTCTCGCAAGCTCTCGTCAGTTTGCTTAACCTAAGGAAATAAAATGACCGAAACGCTTTCTCTTAGAGTCAAAATAGAACAAAGCCCAATGGGGGCTTATCAATGGATGATTGTGGTCATGGCTGCCATCATGAATTTACTTGACGGCTTCGATGTATTAGCCCTCGCCTTCACCGCAACAGCCATTCGTGACGAATTTGGACTCACGGGGATTGAGTTAGGTTATTTATTAAGTGCCGGCTTATTTGGGATGACTGCCGGCTCACTTTTCCTTGCACCACTTGCGGATAAAATTGGTCGCCGCCCATTGTTATTAATGGCAGTATCACTCTCCGCTATCGGGATGTTAGGCTCGGCGTTTATCTCACAATATCAATGGCTCGGTTTCTGGCGCGTTATCACCGGTCTTGGCGTCGGCGGTATTTTAGTGGGTACAAACGTGATCACCAGCGAATATTCCTCTCGCAAATGGCGTAGCTTTGCGATCAGTGTTTATACTGCTGGTTTTGGTATCGGGGCGGTATTAGGCGGTATGTTCGCGGTAATGTTGCAAGGTGAGTATGGCTGGCGTTCTGTATTTTTAGCAGGTGCTATCTTGACCGGTTTACTTTTAGTGGTTTTATTTATTTGGTTACCGGAATCCATTGATTTCCTCACCTCCAAACAACCTAAAAATGCAGAAGTGCGGTTAAATTTAATTGCAAAAAAAATTGGTTTAGCCGGTGATTGGAAACTTCCAGAAAAAGCGGAAAAAGTTAAAACTAAATTGCCTATTAGCCAATTATTCAGCGAGAAATACTTACATTCTACCCTGTTAATTTGGACGGCTTTCTTTGCGATCATGTTCAGCTTCTATTTTATTAGCTCATGGACACCAGCCTTATTAAAAGAAGCGGGCATGACGACAGAGCAAAGTGTGAGCGTAGGGATGATGATTTCATTAGGGGGCACTTGTGGCGCCTTAATCTATGGCTTACTGGCTAGCCGTTGGACGTCGCGAGGTGTGTTGATTTTATTCACCATATTATCTTCCGCCGCGATCATTACCTTTATCCTATCTTCATCCGTTTTATGGATTGCGATGGTATTCGGTATTTTAGTTGGTGCGCTCATGAATGGCTGTATCAGCGGTCTTTATACCTTAAACCCTCTTACTTATGATGCCGATATTCGTAGCACCGGTGTGGGCTGGTCGATTGGTATCGGTCGTATTGGTGCAATTCTTGCTCCAACGATTGCCGGTCAATTATTAGATATGGGCTGGGACAAACAGAGTTTATATGTGGGCGTGGGCTTTGTGATGTTAATCTCAACAGTCGCACTCTTTTTCTTAAAAAGCCGCTCAGAAATTAAAGCATAATTTTAAAAAATATAACAAAAGGCGTAATAAACACGCCTTTTTTATTGAGTTGATAAAGTACTCATCCCTAGCCTTCAAATCAGAAAGATTCTCAAGTTATTTTATGTAACATTTTCTTCTAAAAATCCTTTGTTATCCATCTTGAATTTCAACGCATTATGGTGTTAAATCGGCGCATATTATAAGGGTATAAAATTATAAAAATAAGTGTAGGAATTTATGTGCCAATTACTCGGAATGAACTGTAATACACCGACGGATATTGTCTTTTCTTTTGAAGGCTTCCGTCGTCGTGCTGGTCTTACCGATTGCCATTCAGATGGCTTCGGTATCGCTTTTTTTGAAGGCCGTGGTGTGCGTATTTTTCGCGATAACCATGCTGCTTCTCAGTCTCCTATTGCGGATTGTGTAAAACAATACAAAATCAAATCATTGAATGTGATTGCTCACATTCGTAAGGCAACGCAAGGAGGGGTAACCATTGAAAACACCCATCCCTTTATTCGTGAAATTTGGGGACAAAACTGGGTCTTTGCTCACAACGGTAATTTAAAAGATGTACCGGATATGTCTGAGAGTTTCTGCCAACCCATTGGCTCAACGGATTCAGAAGCGGCATTTTGTTATATGGCGGAATATTTGAAAAATCGTTTCCGTCGTAAACCGTCTGAAATGGAAATTTTTGAAGCCATTCAAGATATTACCAAAGAGCTCTCACAAAAAGGCACCTTTAACTTTATTCTTTCAAATGGAGAATGGATGATCGCCCACTGCTCAACCAATTTGCATTACTTAACGCGCAAAGCCCCTTTTGGAAAAGCACATCGAATTGACGATGATGGGGTCATCGATTTTAATGATTATGCGAAAGATGGCGACAAAGTCACCATCATTACGACGTTCCCTCTCACCAAAGATGAGCCTTGGGTCAAAATGGAACATGGTGGTTTCGTCTTCTTCAAAGAAGGGGATAAAATTGCTGAGGTAGTAGGCGTGGCAAAAGAAATGGAAGATGACGGTACATTAGGCAATCGTGCAGCAGCCTGATAACAAATCAAAATAAAAAGTGCGGTCAAAAACATCGCCATTATGTAGCAAATGCACAATGACCTGAAACCTTGATTTTACTACACTCCCCACAAGTTTTGGTAAATTTGTGGGGATTTTTTATGTTTGATTTTGAGCTGAGATACGAGGCTTACTTCAATGTTAAATCGGAAAGACTAACCACTCAACTGGTAAAACTGATTGAGAGTATGGCAAAAGAGAAAGCCTTGGTTGAGTTTCAGCTTGAAACCTTGAATAAACAGCAGGAAAACCTTGTGCAGAAAATCACGCACCTTGTGCAATCGGTACAGTTCATTGACAAGGACTTCGACACTTCCACCATACGTTTACAGTTTGACGGCGGACGATTGGTAAGGAAAAAGCAATTTCCGATTGGACATTTCAAAACCCGAGATTTAACTCTGATGTCGGGTGAAATCCACGAGGACGGCACTTGGATTAATTTTCGGCTAAAACCTGCCAACTTTCGCAACAACCGAGAGAAACAAAGAGAAAAGAAATATAAACAAGGTCGCCGTTTTCCAAAATTTCGCCAAACCAAACGCTGTATCATCAATTTTAGCCAGCGTGCCAGAATGATGAAGTAATGCACGGCTCAAGCAGAACTCTGCTTGAGATGGATTACATCGAGAACGCTGTACTTGTTACTCAAATGAACCAATGTTTCGTGAAAGCTGGCAGTTGCGTAATGTCAGATGAAAACCCTGCTTACAATAATCTCAAACTGCATTACGAGCATTATTCCGTGAATCATCAAGATGCGTATAGCAAATGTGGCGTGAACAACAATCTTGCAGAATCCTTTAATAGTCGATTGCGAGATTTACAACGTGGCACACATCATCATTTCAGCAATAAATACGCCTTGCTATACGCTAACCAAGCAGCCTATCAATCTGACAATCGCAAGAAATCTAATGGCGAGCTATTTAATGACGCTCTGCAACGCACCTTGTAGGTCAAACCTCTCAAAGAATGGGTAGGTTACTGGCAAGGAAATCACAGAGAAAAAGAAATCATCGGTATGGCAGCTTTTGCAGCCAATGAGATAGATAAGGGATATTTCCATTTACTGGAAGAAAGGATTGTTTATAACTTAGCGTTGGCGGCAGCGTAACAGTAAGTGTAAAAGCAAAACTGCCCATAACGTAATAGGCTTATACTCTCTACGGGTTAAGTGTAGGAGCGAGTTAATTGGTCTGTGCTTATCTGCTTATGTCGATAGGTAGAGTTAGCTCGCCAGTGATTTTTGAGTGAGGTAGTGGGTACGGGCAGTTTTACTGATTAAATAGCTGAAAATTGGAAGCAGGTAAGATTGATAAAGAAAAGCCCTTACTACAAAAGTAAAGGCTTTGTTTTTGTTACATAATATCATCTGACTATGCAGCTTTCTTATGCTTTTCTAGCATTTTTCGCTTTGCATTTTCTGATAACTGACGGGTAATGGCATCCAAGCGAGCCATTAGTTTGTTGACTTTACACATAGTCAATAGGTTTTTTTCTAACATAATGTACTCCTTATTTTAAATATAAAAGAAATAATCTTTAACCCATAGGATTTAAAGATTTACCAATTTTATCAAATTCTAGTTGATTTTTATGGCGAACAGCAATAAGCAATCGCTCCGCTTCAAGTAGAGATTGCTGTAACGATATTCTCCGATTTTCTAATAGGAGATCATCTCGAGTATCAAATTTTGAAACTTCACATTGTAATTCATGAACTATTTTTTCTAATTCATCTAAAGAGGGATCTACCATAACCAAAAACTCATCTAGGCTAAATTCATCATAGATAAATTTTAATGTTTGTAGGAAGTTATAAACTGTAGATACATGAGCATGAAGCTGATCACGTAACTGTTCTTCTAGGGAGTTAGGCATAACGGTACCCTGATTGTTATATAGCTATAAAAAAGAAAAAATCAAGGTTTTCTTAGCTGTTGTAGGAAAACTTGATCACTGTTAAAGAAAAATAGCGACATCAACAGTTTAGAAAATAGTTGATGTCTTTAGCCTTATTGTAATCTTTCTGCGCTGATGTGCAAGTATTTTATACTTTATTTCTTATAAAATACACTTGCTTTGTGGTTAGATTTTCCAAATTTAACAAAGTGCATTACTACATTATGATGGCTTGTGCATGATTTCCTCGTGATTTTCGTGTAAAGTACAGAAAGTATGGGTAGCTTTTTTCAGGTTGAATGACTGAAAATTAGAGGTTGCTAAGGTTGATAAAGAAAATCCCTTACAACCAAAAGCTTTGCAATTTGCTATGATTTTAGCTCGGCTTGAATCGTGAAATCACTTCATCGGTAAATTGCATTTCAAATATAGCAGCCACGACTTGATTATCTGCAA
>CAUQGU010000073.1:0-8074 GCA_963517645.1 uncultured Haemophilus sp.
TTGTTGAAGTTAAACATCCGCTTGTTAAACATAAATTAGGCGTGATGCGCGAAGCAGATATTGATACAAAAAAATTCCGTGAACTCGCAACTGAAGTGGGTAGCTTACTTACCTATGAAGCCACTGCCGATCTTGAAACAGAAAAAGTGATTATTGAAGGTTGGAATGGTCCTGTTGAAATTGAACGTATCAAAGGTAAAAAAGTCACTGTTGTGCCAATTTTACGTGCAGGTCTTGGTATGATGGACGGTGTATTAGAACACGTTCCAAGCGCTCGTATCAGTGTAGTCGGGATTTATCGTAATGAAGAAACCCTTGAACCCGTTCCTTATTTCCAAAAACTTGCGAGTGATTTAGAAGAACGTTTAGCTATCGTTGTGGATCCAATGCTCGCAACCGGTGGTTCAATGATCTCCACAATTGATTTATTAAAAGCAAAAGGTTGCCAACACATCAAAGTATTAGTATTAGTCGCGGCACCTGAAGGAATCAAAGCATTAGAAAAAGCGCATCCAGATATCGAACTTTATTGCGCATCTATTGATGATCACTTAAATGAACAAGGCTACATCATTCCAGGCTTAGGTGATGCAGGCGATAAGATTTTTGGGACGAAATAATTCCCTTTTAATAAGACGGCATTTATGGCCGTCTTTTTTCCGTGCGTGAAAACACAAAAGCTAAAAAGCATTAAAACCGACCGCACTTTCAGTTAATTCAAACCGAGAGTTGAAACTAAATGAGTAATCAAACTACAACCGCACCTGTTGAGGTGCAAAGCATGGGCAAACAAGCGTTTGTCGGTTTACAGATGTTATTTGTGGCCTTCGGCGCCTTAGTATTAGTTCCCTTAATCACCGGATTAAATTCTAATACAGCCCTTCTTACCGCAGGTATCGGTACACTACTTTTCCAACTTTGTACCGGTAAACAGGTTCCTATTTTCTTGGCCTCCTCTTTTGCCTTTATTGCGCCTATTCAATATGGTGTACAAACTTGGGGCATTCCAACCACAATGGGCGGACTTGCTTGTGCTGGCTTAGTCTATTTCGCACTATCAACCTTAGTAAAATTACGTGGTAGTGCTGCGCTTGAGCGTATCTTCCCGCCTGTTGTTGTGGGTCCCGTAATTATCATTATTGGTATGGGACTTGCTCCTGTTGCTGTGGATATGGCATTAGGTAAAAACAGTGCATATAGCTATGAGCATTCGGTATTAGTTTCGATGATTACCTTGGTCACTACCCTTTCTGTTGCGGTATTTGCCAAAGGCATGATGAAACTGATTCCAATTATGTTTGGTATTGTTGCTGGCTATGTGGTTTGTTTATTCCTAGGGTTAATTAATTTCCAACCTGTTCTAGACGCAAAATGGTTTGAATTACCTCAATTAACCAAACCAGAATTTAATTTAGAAGCCATTCTTTATATGCTACCCATTGCTATCGCACCAGCCGTTGAACACGTTGGTGGTATTATGGCAATCAGTTCTGTAACAGGTAAAGATTTCCTTAAAAAACCAGGCTTACATCGCACCTTATTAGGCGATGGTGTCGCAACGGCTGCAGCTTCATTAGTAGGTGGTCCACCAAATACCACTTATGCCGAAGTAACCGGTGCAGTCATGCTCACTCGTAACTTCAACCCTAATATTATGACTTGGGCAGCGGTATGGGCAATTGCAATTTCCTTCTGTGGTAAAGTAGGTGCATTCCTCTCGACTATTCCAACTATCGTAATGGGGGGCATTATGATGTTGGTATTCGGTTCGATTGCCGTTGTTGGGATGAGTACCTTAATTAAAGGCAAAGTAGATGTAACCGAACCTCGTAACCTTTGCATTATTTCTGTAGTTATGACGTTCGGGATTGGTAATATGTTTGTCAACGTCGGCGATGTTGTTTCCCTAAAAGGGATTAGCCTTTGTGCCATCGTTGCCATTGTACTGAACTTGATTTTGCCAAAAGCAAAAAATGAAGTAGAATAAAACTTCCCAAACAAAAGGGTTAAATGAACATTTAGCCCTTTCTTTTTTATTTTAAATCAACTCATTAATCCGTGAATCAGCAACTTTCTTTACCTATTCATCAAATTGATGATGAAACGCTTGAGAATTTTTATAGTGATAATAATGCATTATTGCTCAATTCTTTGCGTCAAAATATGACTGATTTACAGCAACAATTCTTCTACCTTTGGGGAAACCAAAGCGTCGGAAAAACTCATCTTCTACGCGCACTCTGTAATGAATATATTCAGCAACAACGAAGTGCGATTTATGTTCCATTAAGCAAATCACAATATTTCTCCACGGCTGTTTTTGAAAATTTAGAGCAGCAAGAATTGGTTTGTTTAGATGATTTGCATTCGGTAATTGGAAATTCAGAATGGGAAATCGCCTTATTTGATCTCTTTAATCGTATCAAAGCCAATGGCAAAACCTTATTGGTTGTCAGTGCTGAGCAATCTCCAACTGCTCTGCCCGTTAAATTACCAGATCTGGCTTCTCGCTTAAAATGGGGAGAAAGTTATCAATTGATTCCACTCAGCGATGAACAAAAACTCGCTGTATTGAAACAAAATGCCCATCAGCGAGGCATTATGCTTTCAGATGAGACTGCCAATTTTATATTTACTCGTCTAGATCGAGATATGGCGACATTAAAAGAGGCGTTAGTTCAACTCGATAAAGCCTCATTGCAAGCTAAACGAAACCTGACCATTCCTTTTGTGAAATCAATTTTAGACTTATAAATAGACAAAAAAATAACCGCACTTTTTCAAGTGCGGTTAATTTTTTAGTGATTTAATTACCAACAGTGACGACAATAACCAACACCGACACTAGGCATTATTGCTACAGGAATGCGAGAATAACCTGTATGTTTAGAACGATGATCACTCGCATTCATTTCATTTGGAACGCTATCTCTTTGTGCAACTTTCGCTTTTTCTCGAGCACTTACCGTATTACCACTTGTTACTCGAGCATTATAATCCTGCACGGTATTCATATCGTACGCTGCAGCACCATTTCCAATAGTTGATGCCTCTTGTGGAGCTGTACAAGCCGTTAAAACAGATAGAGCTGCAATAGAAATTAATTTTTTCATAACGCTACCTTTTATCACAAATCACTTTATTAAGTGTTTCTCTGCCTTCTTTGATCCGTTCGTTCGCTTTTCTTCTAACATTCGGATCTTCGTTATTTTCAATGTATTTCGCTACATTGGCATTCTTTATTGCATAAACAGGCACATACTGCGAAGTTTTCGTTTCGCCCTGTTTATAAATTGTTGCCCCTAATACGCTTCCATAATATTCACTTGCATCATTTGGCTTAATGTAATAATTACTAGAATTTGTTACATCTACACCATCTGTACTTTTAAAACCGCTACAGATTCCCGCGGGTGAAAGAAACGTTGTTTTGGATGCCGCAACTTCATTAAATTTATATACTTCAAATTCAACGCTATTAGCCAGCTCTTCCATATCTTTTTCAGATTTAGGATCTAAACTTCTTTGCCCTTTTCCATCAATATATTTCACTGTTTCAGAAATATTACTTTCAGAAACATTAACTGAAAGATTATTTTCAGGCGTTTTTACCTTTGTTGCATATACAACACTACTACCTTCGGCTAAAACAACTGACGATGCTAAAATACAAAAAGAGTAAATCCCAATTTTTTTCTTAATATGACTCATAATAATTTGATTTTCTACGTTAATAATTATTTTCGTATAACTCAATAGGTAAATAATCTGGGTCTCTAAAGAAAGTGTACTTCATTCCCGTTAATTCATCAACCCTAATTGGTTCACTATCAATGCTATTTTCAAAAAGATAAGCTACATACTCATCAATATTTTCTACTTTGAATGCCAAATGCCGTAAACCACAGGCTTCAGGGCTGGTTACTCTTTGAGGCGGATTTGGGAAAGAAAATAGCTCTATTTGACTCCCATCAGGAAAACTTAAATCTAATTTATAACTATCTCGTTCTGCCCGATAAGTTTCATTTAGCTGTTTTGCCCCTAAAATCTCCATATAAAAATGCTTCGAACGTGCATAGTTCGAAGCAATAATTGCAATATGGTGAAAACCTAATAATTGAGGTTTCATTATTTCTCCGGTGTGATACTTTTTGCTTTTTCTTCTTCCTGTAAAGCAAGTGCATCACGTGCAGCACGAATACTCTTCTCAAGCATTGGCACGCGAGGATCATCTGGTTCCAATAAACGTAGCATCATTGCCCAAGTGACAGCTGCCATTTTATAATCCTCACCTTCAAAATAACTGAAAGCAAGTAAACTTAATGCTTCAGGATTAGAATGATCTTGACGAATAATCTCACGTAAAAGTTGATTACCTTTCAGTTTATCCGTTTGATCTTCAGAAGACATTAACATACGCGCATAAGAAAGCTTATAATCTAAATTATCCGGCTCAAGTTTATTCGCTTGTTGGTAACTATCAAAGGCTAATTTTCCATTACCTAAATTCATCCCTACCTGACCGAGCAACCACCATTTTTTA
This sequence comes from uncultured Haemophilus sp., assembly GCA_963517645.1. Taxonomy (GTDB): domain Bacteria; phylum Pseudomonadota; class Gammaproteobacteria; order Enterobacterales; family Pasteurellaceae; genus Haemophilus_D. The sequence goes on from CAUQGU010000073.1 coordinate 4,544, forward strand.
GCATCCTTTGGTGTTTTTTGTAAATCCAAACGAAGTGCGGTCGAAAATTGCTGCATTTCTGCATCTGTCATTGGGTTTGTGTCTTCTTCTTTGATCCGTTCAAAGAAATAAGGTAATTTTGCCAATGTCTTTTCCATCATATCTTCGGCTTTCCAAGAGCCAAGAGGGAAATAAGCCGCACCAGCAATAATGGCCAAACCTAATAAACCAGAAACAAACCACAACTTACCGTAATTTTTAGCATTTTTATCGATGGTTTGAGTCTCTTTTTGAGGAATATCTTCCAATAATGTTTTTTGTAGCTCTTGCTTGAGTTGTTCAACATTTTCAACTAAACCCTGTTGATTATCTTGCTCAATCTCTTGCAAACGAGAAAAATATAACGCTTTATTTAATTCATCACGCTTTTTATCTTCTTTAGCTTTAACAGAACGTAACAAGGGATAAAAACAAATCAATGCCACGACTAAAGTGAGCGCAATAATACTTAATGCAAAATTCATTATTTATCCTTTTCTTTGAGTAAAGCCGATAAACGTGCATTCTCTTCATCATCTAAAATCGCGTCAGAATTGACCGCACTTGGGCTTTTTGATTTACGTTTAAATATAAATAAAATGCCAATCAACACTAACAAAATTGGGGCAATCCATAATACGATTGTCGACGTCGTCATTGGTGGATCATAAGTCACAAAATTGCCATAACGTTGAATCATATAATCCACCACTTCATTTCGATTTTTGCCTTCTTGCAACAACTCAAATACTTTACCACGCATATCTACGGCAATGGTTGCATTAGAATCGGCAATATTATTATTTTGACATTGTGGACAACGCAGTTCTTGTGTTAATTGGTGATAGTCCTTTTCTTGCTCTGGTGAAGCAAAATTTAGCGCATCAATTGCGGCAGTCGCTGAGAGACTCACAAAAAGTGCGGTTAAAAAAAGCCATGATTTTTTCATTATGGTTTCTCCGCGAGTTTGTCATAAATCGGTTTCAAAGTTTCATTCCAAACGCGTTCATTTACATCACCCGCTAAGCGATAATGAATCACGCCTTTACCATCGACGATGAATGTTTCCGGTGCGCCATAAACACCCAAATCTAATGCAAAAGAACCTTTTTCATCTTTAAGCACAAGACTATAAGGATTACCTAAATCTTTTAGCCATTTTACAGCTTTTGGTGATTCATCTTTATAGTCGATACCAATGATTGTTACGCCTTGTTTAGCCAATTGATTCAAGTATTGATGCTCTGCATAACAAGTTGGACACCAAGTTGCCCACACATTTAAGAGAATCGGTTTACCTTGTTGGAAAATTTCATTACCGTAGGTTTTATTTTCCAATAAATCCGTTAATGTTTTCTGTGGCACTGGTTTACCCACGAGAGCTGATTCTAACGCTTTTGGATCATCACCTTGCGCATTGCGTCCTAACTGAACTAAAAAAGCTGCCGCCACGGCAAGAAAAACAATAAGTGGGATAAGTAGTTTTTTATTCATAACACTATCAATTTCACATCTATTTCTAGAGGCAATACGCCTCTTATTACAATTAAGACTGTTTAACTAATCGACTAAAACGATAACGACGGTCAAACATACAGAGCAAGCCACCTAATGCCATAAACAATCCGCCAATCCAAATCCAACGGATAAATGGTTTATAGTAAAGGCGTAGCGCCCATGAGTTATCATCTATCTTTTCGCCCAAAGCGACATAAAGATCGCGAGTAAAGCCCCAATTAATTGCCGCTTCCGTCATTGGCATTTTACTGACGGTATAAAAGCGTTTTTCGGCAAATAATGTTGCTTCCGGTTTACCCGCTTTTGAAATATCAATTTGTGCTTTACCGCCCATATAGTTAGGACCATTTGCGTCACTCACGCCTGCAAATTTGAAGTCATAGTTAGCAATCTGTACCGTATCGCCCACGGCCATTCGCACATCACGTTCTACACTAAAGTTTTGACTAAAGGCAATTCCCCAAACCGTCATCGCCACACCGAGGTGAGCCAAAATCATCCCCCAATGGGAACGGGAAAGTTTGGTCATACCTTTAAAGAACGATTCACGGTGTGTTGCACGTTGTTTCATTTCATAGAGACTGAGTAACACAATAATGACGGACATCATAGTGCCAAGCACAGCACTGACAGTGAGTTTATTTTGTAGGAAATACGGTAAAGCAAAACCTGTAATCGCCATCACAATCACACTCACAACAACCGGTGTGCGAATTTCAGAGAACTGGTCACGACGCCATTTTACTAACGGTCCAATACCCAGTAATAAGGCAAATGGAGTCATAATAATCAAGAACATCTGATCAAAGAACGGTGCACCGATCGAAATAGACCCCAAACCTAATTGTTTGTGAACTAACGGCAATAACGTTCCTAAGAACACCACACACAGTGCGGTCATTAATAGGATGTTATTTAATAATAATAAGGTTTCACGAGAATAACGTTCCGCATTATCACGTGAACGAATTTGGTTGCCTTTATAAGCATACAAGGTTAACGAGCCACCTATAACTACAACCAAATAAGCAAGAATATACAAACCACGTGTTGGATCTGAAGCAAAGGCGTGTACTGACACCAAGATACCGGAACGAACTAAGAATGTACCCAGTAAGCAAAGGGAGAATGCCAAAATCGCTAAAAGCACAGTCCAAGCTTTAAAAGAGCCACGTTTTTCAGTCACCGCTAAAGAGTGGATTAATGCGGTTCCCGCAAGCCAAGGCATTAAAGAAGAGTTTTCTACCGGGTCCCAGAACCACCAACCGCCCCAGCCGAGTTCATAATACGCCCACCAAGAACCAAGCACGATCCCGAGTGTTAAAAACACCCAAGCTGCAATCGTCCAAGGACGTGACCATCTAGCCCAAGCTGAGTCTAATTTACCAGTCATTAATGAAGCAATTGCAAAAGCAAAGGCAACAGAAAAACCAACATATCCCATATAAAGTAATGGTGGGTGGAAAATTAAGCCCACATCTTGCAACATCGGGTTGAGCTCTCTGCCATCAACTGGGAAATCAGGGAATGTACGGGTAAATGGATTTGAGGTAAATAATACGAAGAGTAAAAAGCCGATGCTAATAATCCCCATAATACCTAATACACGAGCTACTGCTTCCTGTGGCAAGTGTTTGCTAAATAAGGCTACAGCTGCACCCCAAAGTGTTAATAACCAAATCCAAAGTAATAATGAACCCTCATGTGAACCCCAAACTGCAGATAAACGATAATAAATCGGCAAGCTGCTGTTAGAGTTATTCACCACATATTGCACACTGAAATCATTAACAGCAAACAGATAGAACAATGCTGCAAACGCAATGGTTAAACTGAAAAATAAACCATAAGTCATTGGACGAGCCAATGACATAAGTTGAGGATGACCTTTTTCAGCCCCCCATAATGGGAGAATGGCTAAAAAGAATGAAACGGCAAGGCTTAAAGCAAGCGCATAATTTCCTAATTCAGCAATCATTAGCGACCTTCTTGCGA
>CAUQGU010000074.1:0-7952 GCA_963517645.1 uncultured Haemophilus sp.
CGAAAAAGATGTGATGGGTGAAAGTCTTTATAACCCGATGTTACCTGCTATCGTTAAAGATCTGAAAAAACAAGGTTTAGCGGTTGAAGATGAAGGGGCGCTAGTGGTTTATCTTGATGAGTTCAAGAATAAAGAAGGCGAACCGATGGGCGTTATCGTTCAGAAGAAAGATGGTGGTTTCCTTTATACTACTACTGATATCGCGGCAGCGAAATATCGTTATGAAACCTTAAAAGCGGATCGTGCATTAGTGTTCTCTGATACTCGTCAAAGCCAACACATGCAACAAGCTTGGTTAATTACGCGTAAAGCAGGTTATGTACCTGATAGCTTCTCACTTGAACATAAAAACTTCGGTATGATGTTGGGTAAAGATGGTAAACCATTCAAAACTCGTACTGGCGGCACCGTAAAATTAGCAGATTTATTAGATGAAGCTATTGAACGTGCCACTGTATTAATCAACGATAAAAATACCAACTTATCTGATGAAGAAAAAACTGCGGTTATTGAAGCGGTGGGTATTGGCTCGGTGAAATATGCGGATCTTTCCAAAAACCGCACAACTGACTATGTGTTCGATTGGGATAATATGCTCAGTTTTGAAGGTAATACCGCGCCTTATATGCAATATGCTTATACGCGTATTCGTTCAATCTTCAATAAAGCAGATGTGAATCCAACCGCTCTTGCAGAAGCGAAAATTCAGCTTTCAGATGAAAAAGAACGTGCATTAGCGATCAAATTGCTTCAATTTGAAGAAGCGGTTCAAACGGTGGGCAAAGAAGGAACACCACATGTGCTCTGTGCTTATTTATATGAGTTGGCGGGGATATTCTCTTCATTCTATGAACACTGCCCAATCTTAAATGCAGAAGATGAAAACGTAAAATTAAGCCGTTTAAAACTCGCTTCTCTTACAGAGAAAACCTTAAAACAAGGTTTAGCGTTATTAGGCATTAAGACAATCGAAAAAATGTAAAAAAAGTGCGGTCAATTTCGACCGCACTTTTTCTTTATACATCCACTAAAATGAGTATCGTCGCTTCTCCGCCCCATTCTTTGGGAGCTTGGTGTAATGCGCGGACTTTAGGATGCTGAACTAACCAACGTGGAATTTGTTTTTTCAACGTAAAGGTTCCATAGCCCGTCATGATACTCGCGCAATAAACATGCTCATCTTCACAAGCTAACAGCAGTGCTGCCAATTCCATTTTGGCTTGTTCACGGGTTAAACCATGTAAATCCAAAAATAATTCGGGTGAAAAATCGCCACGACGAAGTTGCTTTAATAAATGGCTATCTTCCCCTTCACGTAAATATTTGATGACACCATCATGTTCATTTAGCAAGGGTTCATACTCATCGGAAAAATAGAAAAGCGTATCCTCTTTTTCTCGAATATCACGTAAATGGGATTTTTTCTGACTGCTCTTTTGACGCGGCGCGACAAAGGTATCTTGCTTAATGGGTTTAATCCCTTTAGTTTCAGCCCGAAAAAGATCAAAATCATCTGGTTCTGTCATTATTTTTCTCAATTTGTTATTTTGCTTAATGATAGCACATCTATTCTATGGTATAACTAGCCAAATTTTTTATTGAGGCACAAAATGGAAACCTTACACAATCAAGAACTTGTTGCGACAATTTTAGAAGATAACGTGGCAAGTGAATTAACGACCATTCAAGATTTTTTACGCTGGACATACAGCACATTTAACCGTTCTGATATTTACTACGGGCAAGGCCATGACAATGCGTGGGATGAAAGTCTTCAATTAGTCCTTGCGGGGCTTCAATTACCGCTCGATTTACCGCAAGATTTATTTGGTAGCAAACTTACTCATTCTGAAAAAGAGACTTTAGTACAATTAGTTTTAAGTCGTATTGAACAACGTGTGCCAGTAGCTTATTTAACGAATAGTGCGTGGTTCTGCGGATTAGAATTCTATGTGGATGAGCGTACAATTATTCCTCGCTCGCCAATTAGTGCATTAATCCAAGATAAATTTGCTCCGCTTTTAAAATCTGAACCAAAACGTATTTTAGATCTTTGTACTGGTAGTGGTTGTATCGCAATCGCGACGGCTGAAGCCTTTCCTGAAGCTGAAGTAGATGCAGTCGACCTTTCTGTGGATGCGTTAAATGTGGCAGAAATCAATATTGCGCGCCATCAATTAGAACATCGTGTTTTTCCAATTCAATCAGATTTATTCCAAAATCTATTTGGTCAGCAATATGATTTAATCGTGACCAACCCGCCTTATGTGGATGAAGAAGACTTAGCGGATATGCCGGAAGAATTCCACTATGAACCTGAATTAGCCTTAGGTTCCGGTGTTGATGGTTTAGAAATTACAAAGCAAATTTTAAAACAAGCACCAGATTATTTAACGCCAAATGGCATGCTCGTTTGTGAAGTGGGCAACAGCATGGTGAGCCTTATCGAGCAATATCCAGATGTGCCATTTGAATGGGTTGAACTAAAAAATGGTGGCCTGGGTGTATTTGCTATTAGCCGCGAAGATTTAGTGAAATATCACGATTCTTTTTAATCTCAAGTGCGGTTAAAAATCATTGTAAATTTTGACCGCACTTACAAATTACTGGCGCGCGTTCTTAACGCGTGCTTTTCTTTTTTAAATAAAACAATGAATTTACAAAAACTTTTACTGACTCGTCGTTTCTTTTCTACCCTTGCATTCTTTTCCATGCAAACGGTATTTTTTATCTATTTACAAGGAAAAGGATTAAGCAACAGTGAAATTGCCTTTTCGCTCTCGTTGCTTTTTTTCTGCAACCAAGCATTGGCTATTTTAGCCGGTATCTGGGGTGACCGTTTTGGACTGGCTAAAATGATGTTACTCGGATGCTTTTTAGATGTGATCGCCTATATTTTCTTTCTCTCTGCTGACAATTACATTCTACTTTTAATTGCCACCACCTGTTTTGGCCTAGGCAGTTGTTTGTTTGGTACCAATGCAAAAGCCTGCCTATTGGTGCTTGCGGGTGAAGAATACAAAGATAAAACTCGATTACAGGGAAAATATTTGAAAGTCACCTCCATGTCGTCTATGTTTGCGCCCTTATTGGTGATTCCATTTATCAAATATAATCATATAGAATGGTTGATTTGGGTCTGCTTTACGATGGAAGCGATTCTCTTTGCCTTAATGGTTAAACCGTTTTATCAAATCCAAACCTTGCAAACCTTAGTGAAATTTCGCTTTGCCCAAATAAAAGAAATCATCACCAAAGAATTTTTATTGGTACATTTGATGTTGTTTATTCCTCTTTCCATTGCAACCTCATTCTTTGTAATCTTCCCGTTTCTTTTTGATAACAAATTAGGTATGCCGGAACACTCTCCCATTGCACTTTTTGTAAATGGTTTACTGACCATGTCATTACAAAGTTATTTTTCTCGAAAAATTAATTTAACGATTAAACAAACCTTATGGGTGGCACCAATCTTGGCTGTTGGCATTATCCTGCCTTGGTTTATTACGTTGAAATATATTTCTTTGGTTTCTGCTTATATTTACTTAGTCATTTTCACGGTGATTGAAGTCTATGCTTTAACCGCGATGGCAAATTTATTAGTAAAATTTGATAATGGAACCAACCGAGGTTTTATCTTTGGCTCATCACGATTATTGCTTTCTATCGCAACAGTTATCGTCATGAACTTAGTGCCACATTTATTTTTATTGTAAAAAAAGAAACGGTCAGAATTCACATTAAATTCTGACCGCACTTTTATATTTTTCTATGCTTATTTCACTTCTAATTCAACATTATCAAACAATTTCTTCACCGCGCTGTTATCACGCAATTTCTCAGCCTTTTCAACCATTGGTCGGGTTAAGTGTGGAGAGAAAAATTCAATAAAGTCATACATATAGTTGCGTAAGAAAGTGCTGTGTTTAAACGCAATTTGCGTCATACTCGCACGGAACAAATGCCCAGCATCAATCGCCACTAAATCCTTATCTGCTGGTGTATGTGCCATAGATGCCATAATGCCCACACCTAATCCTAAACGCACGTAGGTCTTTATCACATCAGCATCCGTTGCAGTGAACACAATATTCGGCAAAATACCGGCTCGGTTAAACGCATAATCCAAATCAGACACACCGGTAAAGCCGAAGGTATAAGTGACTAACGGATATTTGCCTAATTCTTCAACAGTAAGCTCTTTCACTTTTGCTAGAGGATGGTCAGGTTTAACAATCACCGAACGATTCCACAAATAGCAAGGCAGTTGGATTAAATCATCAAAAAGATACGGTGCTTCTGTTGTGATCGCTAAATCCACTTCACCTGAAATCAATGCATCATGGATTTGCGTCGGTGAACCTTGATGAATATGTAAACTCACATCCGGATATTGTTTAGAGAAACGCTCCACCACAGCCGGCAACATATAACGTGCTTGCGTATTAGTTGTCGCAATACGTAACACGCCATGATTTGGGCAAGTATATTCATTGGCAACCGATTTAATGCTTTGCGCTTTCACCAAAAGCTCACGAGCAATAGCCACGATCTTTTTACCCGCAGGCGTAATGGATTTAATATGCTTACCATTACGCTCAAAAATCTCTAAACCCAATTCATCTTCTAGCAAACGAACTTGTTTACTGATACCTGGCTGAGAGGTATAAAGTGCGTTAGCCGCTTCTGTCACGTTTAAATTTTGGTTTACAATCTCAACAATGTAGCGGAGTTGCTGCATTTTCATCGCGAATACCACCTATTTTTTATAGCGTTTACTTAACTCAGTATAACGTTTTACTGCTTTACGAATTTGACCTGATTTTGGTCGACGACGAGGTTTCGTCACGTCTAATTTAGTTTCGGTTTCTGGTGGTAAGCCCACTAACTCACGTAGATAGTTGACGTTTTCCAGATCCATTTCTTCCCAACCACCACGTGGTAAACCTTTCATCAGCTTAATATTGCCGTAACGAATACGAATTAAGCGACTCACTTGAATACCTTGAGATTCCCATAATCGACGTACTTCACGGTTACGACCTTCCATTAAAGTCACATCGTACCATTGGTTAATTCCAACGCCACCCGCAAATTTGATTTCTTTGAAATTAGCAGGCCCATCTTCTAACTGCACGCCTTTACGTAAACGCGCTAACATCGCATCGTCCACTTGACCAAATACGCGCACAGAATACTCACGTTCAACTTCACGGCTAGGGTGCATTAAACGATTCGCTAATTCGCCATCTGTTGTGAAAAGCAATAAGCCTGAAGTATTAATATCCAAACGGCCTACCGCAATCCATCTTGCGCCATTTAAGCGTGGTAAACGATCGAATACGGTCGGACGACCTTCGGGATCACTACGCGTACAAAGTTCGCCTTCAGGTTTGTAATACATTAATACACGGCATACTTCTTTTTGTGCTTGTTGAAGGTTAATAATGCGACCATCAATACGCACTTTTACTCCAGAATGTACATCAATACGATCGCCAAGGGTCGCTATTTTACCATCAACACTCACACGATTTTCAGCAATCATCGCTTCAATTTCACGACGAGAGCCTTGTCCTGCTCGCGCAAGCACTTTCTGTAATTTTTCACCTTCTACAGTAGATTGACGAGATGGCTTAGCCACCTTAGCCTTAGGAGTTGATTTGATGTCAGAATTGACCGCACTTTTACGATCTTTACGCTCAAAGTGCGGTTGTTTTCCTGCTTGTTTTTCACGTTCTTGTCTGACTGGTTTTTGAATAGGTTTCATCTGTTTTCCTTTGTCGCTTTCCCAAGCGTCTAAAATAAGTTAAATGAAAGGATCGGTACTACCACTTCCTTCACGTAAAATGACTGGCGATTCTTCCGTTAAATCTACCACCGTTGTTGGCTCTTGACCTAAATAGCCACCATGAATAATTAAATCCACTTGACGTTCTAAACATTCACGAATCTCTTCTGGATCGGAATAAGTCATATGTTCATTATCAGGCAACATCAGTGAGCAAGATAATATCGGTTCACCTAATGCCTTCAATAAATCTAAGGCTATTTGATTATCCGGTACACGCAAGCCAATCGTTTTGCGTTTTGACGTCATTAATCGACGAGGAAGTTCTTTCGTTGCTGTCAAAATAAAGGTATAACGCCCCGGTGTATTGTTTTTAATTAAGCGATAAGCCACATTACTGACCGTTGCATAGGTTGAAAGCTCGGATAAATCGCTACATACCAACGTAAAATTATGCCCGTCTGGCAATTTACGAATTGACACAATACGATCCATCGCATGTTTATCGCCGATCATACACCCCAAGGCATAGCCCGAATCTGTCGGATACACAATGACGCCACCTTGACGCAAAATTTCTACCGCTTGATTAATCAAACGCGCTTGCGGATTTTCAGGGTGGATATAGAAAAATTGGCTCATAATTTTGTCCTTAAAAAAACTGACGAGATTATACACCGATTTAGAGGCAGGTTATAAGAATTTGTTATAAAAACGACCGCACTTTGAAAACAAATCCAAAGTGCGGTCCATTTTTTAATTATTTTATTTCAATAATTCACGGAGGGCTGAACCGATTTCAGCAAGACTTCTCACTGTCTTCACACCTGCAGCTTCAAGTGTTGCAATTTTATCTTCTGCCGTCCCTTTTCCACCACTGATAATCGCTCCTGCGTGTCCCATGCGCTTACCTTTTGGTGCTGTCACGCCTGCGATATAGGCCACCACTGGTTTTGTCACATGAGATTTAATAAACGCTGCCGCTTCTTCTTCTGCAGAGCCACCGATTTCACCAATCATCACGATAGCTTCAGTTTTAGGATCTTCTTGGAAACGTTTTAGAATATCAATGAAGTTGGATCCTGGAATAGGATCACCACCGATCCCTACGCAAGTGGATTGACCGAAACCTTCATCTGTTGTCTGTTGTACCGCCTCATAGGTTAAAGTACCTGAACGAGAAACAATGCCTACTCGGCCTTTTTTATGGATATTCCCTGGCATAATACCAATCTTGCATTCATCTGGTGTAATCACGCCTGGGCAATTCGGGCCGATCATCACGACACCCGTTTCATTTAATTTTTGTTTTACCAACAGCATATCCAATGTTGGAATGCCTTCTGTAATACAGACTACCAACTGAATACCTGAATCAATAGCTTCTAAAATGGCATCTTTGCAAAATGGTGCGGGCACATAAATCATGGTTGCCGTAGCCCCTGTAGCTTGCACCGCTTCACGCACTGTATTAAATACCGGCAAACCTAAGTGAGTTGTTCCGCCTTTATTCGGTGAAACGCCACCCACTAGCTTTGTACCATAAGCCAATGCCTGTTCGCTGTGAAATGTCCCTTGCGCACCAGTGAAACCTTGGCAAATTACTTTTGTCTCTTTATTAATTAAAATTGCCATGATTATTCTCCTTTTGCCGCTTTCACTGCCGCTTGTGCTGCTTCTTGTAAACTATGTGCTGCAATTAAATTCACACCACTTTCGGCTAAAATTGCTCTGCCTTGTGTAGCATTGGTTCCTTCTAATCGAACTACAACTGGCACTTTTACACCGACTTCTTGAATCGCCGCCACGACACCTTCAGCAATCAGATCACAGCGTACAATTCCACCAAAAATATTCACTAAGACAGATTTCACATTTTTATCTGTGAGAATAATTTTGAATGCTTCAGCCACACGCTCTTTCGTCGCACCGCCACCAACATCAAGGAAGTTTGCAGGATTACCACCATATAATTTCACGATATCCATGGTCCCCATAGCAAGCCCTGCTCCATTGACCATACAGCCAATATCACCTTCCAAAGCAACATAATTAAGCTGATATTTTTCTGCTTCTGCTTCACGTGCATCACTTTGACTTAAATCACGTAAGGCTAATAAATCAGGATGTCGATAAAGTGAGTTATCATCAATGCCCACTT
>CAUQGU010000075.1:0-7747 GCA_963517645.1 uncultured Haemophilus sp.
GCCAATATAAAGGCAAACCTGTGTATGTAAAAATGTGGGCATCTTGGTGTCCGATCTGTTTGGCAGGATTAGCTGAAATTGATGATTTAAGTGCGGAAAAAGATCGCAATTTTGAAGTGATTACCATTGTTTCGCCCGATAACAAAGGCGAAAAAGGCACTGCTGATTTTATTGAGTGGTACAAAGGATTGGAATATAAAAATATCACAGTGCTTTTAGATGAAAAAGGCGAAATCATTGATAAAGCAAGAGTGCGTGGCTACCCGTTTAATCTCTTTTTAGATAGTGATTTAAACCTGAAAAAAACCGTACCAGGACATTTAGGTGCAGAGCAAATTCGAGTGTTTGCTGAAAAATAACGATGACAAGCGGCTTATTTTTAAGCCGCTTTAGGTGAAAAGTCTGTGGTTTCTGGAATTTCAATGCCTTTCTTTTTCATCTTTGGCTTCACTACTTTCGGTGTTTGAAGGTTTGTATAAGGCGATTTTACGCCATCAAGCCCTCTTTCCCGAAATGCTTTTAGCCAATAAATGACGAGAGCATGGGAAATTTTATGAAGTTTAGCCACCTCACGGATACCATAATCCTGTTCGGTGACGAGTTTGATAATTTTCAAACGAAATTGATAAGAGTAGGACATAATCTGCATCTCAAATTAGATGTCCAGATTTTGGGGGGAGATCACTTTTACCTTCTTAAATTTAAAAATTAAAACAAATTATTGATTTACCATTGACTTTTTGACCTATAGCCCTTACTTTACGGATTGATGTTTCATCAACTTTATTCTTTGTAAAATAAGGAGCTTTTATGCAATCTCGCATTATTGTTAATTCACAGGAAGAATCACTACTTAGCACACATAAAGTGCTACGTAATACCTATTTCTTATTGGGATTAACAATGGCATTTTCGGCAGTTGTTGCTTATATCTCTATGAGCTTAAACTTGCCTTATCCTAACCTTATCGTGTTACTTGTGGGTTTCTACGGTTTACTTTTCGTGACAAACCGCTTAGCAAATAGTGCATGGGGAATCTTGGCTGCATTCGCGTTTACTGGGTTTATGGGTTATACCATCGGGCCAATTTTAAATATGTATGTGGCGAGAGGAATGGAAGATTTAATTATGCTTGCATTCGCAGGTACAGCAATCGTCTTCTTTGCGTGTTCAGCTTATGTGCTTACAACGAAGAAAGATATGTCTTTCCTTTCCACTGCGATTTTCTCATTATTTATCGTGTTATTGTTAGGGATTGTGGCAAGCTTCTTCTTCCAAATTCCTGCATTAGCGGTAGGGATCAGTGCATTGTTTGTGGTGTTCTCAACAATGACAATCCTTTATGAAACCAGCAATATTATTCACGGTGGTGAAACAAACTATATTCGTGCAACTGTGAATATTTATGTATCAATTTACAACTTATTCATTAGCTTATTAAGATTACTTTCTATCTTCTCAAGCGATGACTAGTCAGTATTAAATTTAAAGACGCTCCTTATTAGGGGCGTTTTTTGTTTTGAACTAATTTTCTGAAGAAAAGTCTTAGCATACAGGTTCGCTCGTGGAACCTATCAATAATAAAACAGGAGTTTTTATGAAATCTTTAAAATCACTTTTAACATTAACATCACTCGCATTAGCGGTATCAGGTTCTGCATTGGCAACGAATACATCTGTATTACCAACAAAAGAAGATGTTGTAACAAATTCAAAATCAATGGTTGAAAGCACAAAAGCTGATATGAAAAATGCAGCAAATGATAAGCTTAAATCAATGACAGATAGTGCAAGTTCAACAAAATCAACTGCACTAGATAAAGTAAAAGAGGCTAAAGAAAAAGCGACATCTGCAAAAGATGTAATGAAAGATAAAGCAACTTCTGCAAAAGATGCGGTAAAAGAGAAAGCATCAGCTTTAAAAGAAAAAGCGACTGAAAGTAATCAACCCTCAATTAAAGATAAAGCTACTGAAAAATTAAATTCAGTCAAAGAGAGTGCAAAAGAGAAAGCGTCTGATGCAAAAACAAAAGCAGCAGATAAAGTAAAAGAAGTGAAAGAAAAAGCGGCTTCTACAAAAGATGCAGCCAAAGAGAAAGTCGCTTCTTCTGCAAAAGTGAACGTTAATAAAGCGGATGCTGAAACCTTACAAAAACTTTCTGGTATCGGTGAGAAAAAAGCACAAGCGATCATTGATTACCGTAACAAAGTGGGCAAAATCAAAAGTGCTGCCGAGCTTTCAAATATTGATGGTATCGGTGAAGCCACAATTGAGAAAATCACACCATTCTTAAGTTTCTAAGAAAACAGAGATAAAACAGACCGCACTTTATGTGCGGTTTTTTTATTGAAGTAGATCACAAAATTGTAACAAAGTGTGATTTGAGGATTATTTCTTTTTTTATCCTATGTATAATGAGCGAACAACATCATGTAATACAAGGGGTAGATATGCAGCATTATAATGCCTTTGATGAATGGTTGGCTTCAACCGCTTTAGGTGGGGCGAATCAATCGTATATTGAAGAGTTATACGAAAGTTATTTAGAAGATCCATCATCAGTCGATGAAAGCTGGCGTGCCACATTTGATGCATTGCCAAAAACAACCGCCGCAGAGCAACCACATTCACCAGTGCGTGATTATTTCCGTCGTTTAGCAAGAGAAAATACAACAGAAGCCGTGACGGTTATTGATCCTGAAGCCAGCGCAAAATTAGTCAAAGTCCTCCAATTTATCAATGCTTATCGCTTCCGTGGTCATTTAGAAGCGAAACTAGACCCAATCAATTATTATCGTTGGAAAGTCTCCAGTGTACCTGAGTTGGATTACCGTTATCACGGTTTTACCGAGCAGGATCTTAATGAAACCTTCAATATTAATCACTACGTTTATCATCGCGATAACATCAAATTAGGTGATTTAGCTAAAATGCTGAAAGAGACCTATTGTGGCTCAATTGGTCTTGAGTTTATGCATGTTCAAGATATGGAGCAGAAAAGTTGGCTACAAAGCAAATTAGAAAGCCAACTAAATAAACCGCTCTTTACTAAAGAAGAAAAAATTAATTTATTAAGTGAATTGACTGCTGCAGATGGCTTAGAACGCTATCTCGGGGCGAAATTCCCGGGGGCAAAACGTTTCTCTTTAGAGGGAAGTGATGCCTTTATTCCATTGATGAAAGAAATTATTCGTCATGCGAGCAAACAAGGTGTACAAGATGTCATGTTTGGTATGGCACACCGTGGCCGTTTAAACATGTTAGTTAACGTGCTTGGTAAGAAACCCGAAGATCTTTTTGATGAGTTTGCAGGTAAACATTCAGGCGAGCGTACAGGTGATGTGAAATACCACCAAGGTTTTTCTTCTGACTTCGCAGTCGGTGATCGTCGCGTGCATTTAACCCTTGCATTTAACCCATCCCATTTAGAAATTGTCAGCCCAGTAGTGATTGGTGCGGTACGTTCTCGTCAAACCAAAAAGAATGATACAGAACGTAATCAAGTATTAGCAGTAACTGTTCATGGGGATTCAGCGGTAGCGGGACAAGGTGTTGTACAAGAAACCTTGAATATGTCGAATGCACGTGGTTATACCGTTGGTGGCACAATCCGTATTGTGATCAATAACCAAATTGGTTTCACCACCTCTAACCCAAATGACACCCGTTCAACAGAATATTGTACGGACATTGCGAAAATGATTCAGGCACCGATTATTCATGTGAATGGTGATGATCCTGAAGCGGTTGCTTTTGCGGCGAGAATGGCGGTGGAATATCGTAATTTATTCAAACGCGATATCTTCATTGATCTGATTTCTTATCGTCGTCATGGTCATAATGAGGCTGATGAACCATTAGCCACTCAACCAATGATGTATAGCATCATTAAAAAACATCCAACGCCACGTAAAGTCTATGCAGATCGTTTAATTGCTGAAGGGGTGATTACCGAAGAAGAAGCCATTGAAATGATGAATCTCTATCGTGATGCCTTAGATAATGGCGATCGTGTAGTGAAAGAATGGCGAGAAATGGATATCGCCCAAATGGACTGGTTGCAATATCTCAACTATGACTGGACATCCCCTTACGAA
The DNA here is from genome assembly GCA_963517645.1 of uncultured Haemophilus sp. Classification (GTDB taxonomy): domain Bacteria; phylum Pseudomonadota; class Gammaproteobacteria; order Enterobacterales; family Pasteurellaceae; genus Haemophilus_D. The sequence goes on from CAUQGU010000075.1 coordinate 4,099, forward strand.
AGTAAATTCCCACAAGAACGTTTCCAAACTTTAGCGGAGCGTGTCAGTGAATACCCAGAAACCTTACGTGCACATCCTCGTGTCGAAAAAATCTATGCTGATCGCCGTGAAATGGCAAAAGGCGAGAAATTGTTCGATTGGGGTATGGCGGAAACTATGGCATACGCAACCTTATTAGATGAAGGCGCTAATGTTCGTTTATCGGGTGAAGATGCTGGACGTGGTACGTTCTTCCATCGCCATGCAGTTGTGCATAACCAAAATGACGGTACAGGCTATGTGCCATTAACACATTTACATGCCAACCAAGGTCGTTTTGAGGTGTGGGATTCTGTATTATCCGAAGAGGCCGTATTGGCTTTTGAATATGGTTATGCCACAACGGATCCAAAAACATTAACCATTTGGGAAGCACAATTTGGTGACTTCGCAAACGGCGCACAAATTGTGATTGACCAATTTATCAGTTCTGGCGAACAAAAATGGGGCAGAATGTGTGGCTTGGTGATGTTATTACCACATGGTTATGAAGGCCAAGGCCCAGAGCACTCATCCGCTCGTTTAGAACGTTATTTACAACTTTGTGCAGAACAGAATATGCAAGTGTGTATCCCATCTACACCCGCACAGGTTTACCACATGTTACGTCGTCAATCGATCCGTAAGATGCGTCGTCCATTAATTGGTATTTCACCAAAATCCTTATTACGTCATCCACTTGCCGTGTCAAGTTTAGATGAATTAGTAAATGGCACATTCCAAACAGTCATTGGTGAAATTGATAACATCGATCCGAAACAAGTTAAACGCGTAGTCCTATGCTCTGGTAAAGTGTATTACGATCTCTTGGAACAACGTCGTGCGAATAACCAAACCGATGTGGCGATTATTCGTATTGAGCAGCTTTACCCATATCCACATGAAGATGTGAAGAAAGCATTAGAGCCTTATGCTCATGTGACGGATTATGTATGGTGTCAAGAAGAGCCATTGAACCAAGGCGCTTGGTATTGTAGTAAGCATAACTTTGACAGCTCGCTTCCAGAGCATGTGAAGTTAAAATATGCAGGTCGTCCTGCCTCAGCTTCACCAGCGGTAGGTTATATGTCTTTACACACCAAACAGCAAAAACAATTGGTAGAAGACGCGCTGACACTGTAAAAGTGCGGTCGAAATTTCAGTAATTTTTAAAGAAAGAATAATTTAAAGGAAAATAAAATGACAATTGAAATTCTTGTTCCAGATTTACCGGAATCCGTTGCGGATGCAACTGTTGCAACATGGCATAAAAAAGTCGGTGAGACGGTAAAACGTGACGAAGTTTTAGTGGAAATCGAAACAGATAAAGTGGTACTTGAAGTGCCTGCATTAAGTGATGGCGTAGTGGCTGAAATTCTTCAAGAAGAAGGCGCAACCGTAGTAAGTAAACAGCTTTTAGGTAAGCTTTCAACCCAACAGGCTGGCGATATTTCATCTGAAACAGTGAAAGACAATGAACCAACGCCTGCGGATCGTCAAAGAGCATCAATTGAAAATAGCCATAATAATTCAGCGGATCAAGGCCCTGCTATTCGTCGTTTATTAGCTGAACATGATTTAGATGCAGAGAAAATTCAAGGTTCTGGTGTGGGTGGCCGTATTACTCGTGAAGATGTTGCACGTGAAGTAGCAAAACGAGATGCTCAAAAAGCGAAACAAGATGTAGCGACAGAGCAAAATACGATTAGCACTGTGGCATATAGCTCTCGTTCAGAAAAACGTGTACCAATGACCCGTTTACGTAAACGTATTGCTGAGCGTTTATTGGAAGCAAAAAATACCACCGCAATGCTCACCACATTTAATGAAGTGGATATGCAGCCGATTATGAAATTACGTAAAACATACGGCGAGAAATTTGAAAAACAACATGGTGCACGTTTAGGCTTTATGTCTTTCTACATTAAAGCCGTGGTTGAAGCATTAAAACGTTATCCCGAAGTGAATGCTTCAATTGATGGTGATGACATTGTGTATCACAACTATTTTGATATTAGCATTGCCGTTTCAACGCCGCGTGGTTTAGTGACACCAGTATTACGCAACTGCGATAAACTCAGCATGGCAGATATTGAGAAACAAATTAAATTGCTAGCTGAAAAAGGCCGTGATGGTAAATTAACGGTTGAAGATTTAACAGGCGGTAACTTCACCATTACTAATGGCGGCGTATTTGGTTCTTTAATGTCCACACCAATTATCAATCCACCGCAAAGCGCGATTTTAGGCATGCACGCCATTAAAGAACGCCCAGTTGCGGTAGATGGCCAAGTGGTGATTCGCCCTATGATGTATTTGGCATTGTCTTATGACCACCGCTTAATTGATGGTCGTGAATCCGTCGGTTTCTTAGTGGCGATTAAAGACTTATTGGAAGATCCAACTCGTTTATTATTAGAAATCTAAGCATATAGGCTTTTCTCTTTTGAGGGGAAAAGCCTTTTTTATATCGAAGTAACTAAAAGGGCGGGAATAATGCCCGCCTTTCTATCGTTAAAATCCAATCTTTATTTAGCTATTTTGCGTACTAAGATTGCTAAGATAAAGGTAATGATGATAACAGGGAAAGTCAGACCTAAATCGCTTTCCCAACCTTTTGCCATAAGAAAACGATAGAGCACAAAGCCGACAAACCAAACGCCGAGTCCAACACTATCAACTGATTTTCTTACATCATGCTGTTTAAGAACAAAGAAATCAGCGATAAGCACGGCGATCATTGGTGCGAATACTGAACCAATAAAGAACAAGAAATGTTCGTATTCTGTCACTGGTAAGGTTGAGGCTAATATAATGCCCACAATCACGGTAAGTATGGAGATTGGCGTGACTTTTAATTGAGGGAAAATATTGTTTAAACTCATGCCGGTGGAATAGGCGGGAAGTGCAGTGTTAATCATGGTAGAGGCGATGACAATTAATACGCCGATAACACTGACACCAGCAAGCGAAAGAATTTGTGATATTTCAGATTTACCGGTCACTAATGCTGCACCTAAGCCGAGAGCATACATCCAGCAGCTAGTCGCGGTATAAGTCAGCGTTGAAAGTGCGGTCGTTTTAAATGGTGTTTCACTGTTTTTCGTGTGGTCTGATACTACCGGTAACCAAGAAAGTGGCATGACGGCAGCAATTTCAACAGCTGTACCAAATTTGATATTTTGTGCTACATCCATGGCAATGAATGGTTTATTCGCAACTTGAATACTAAGCCACAACATCAGTAAAAACATGGTGACAAGTGAGATGCTTTTAAATATACCTAATTTAGTAAAGCCGAGTAGTAGCCAAAGTATGATGAGTATGCCTAAACCAAGTGTAAGAAATGGGAAGAGTGACGCATCAGGTGTTTGATTTAAGATGGAAATGACGTCAGCGCCCATATAAATCATGACTGCAGTCCACCCCATTAATTGCATGGCATTGAGTAAAGAGAAAAGCGCAGAGCCTTTTTCACCAAATGATATTTGTACCGTTTGCATGGCACTTTTTTGAGTTTTGGCCCCAATGTAACCTGCACAGAAGAACATTGAGCCGCCAATAAAGTGTCCAACAACGATGGCGATTAAACCTTGTTTCCATCCTAGTGGTGCAAACCAAGTACCCGTGA
>CAUQGU010000076.1:0-7599 GCA_963517645.1 uncultured Haemophilus sp.
AAACGGTAGCTTTGGTGGCATTCATCAAAAGATTTTAGATCGATTAAAATAATCTCAATGCAAAGTGCGGTCAAAAATGAGAATGTTTTTGACCGCACTTTTTATCATTAAAAATAAGGAAATAGCATGGCCGATCCACATATTGAATCTCCAATGGATGTTTGGGATAAACTCACCGTCATTATTTATCGCACAGGCTTTGTCATTGCGGCATTTAGCATCTTGGCTTTAACTTGGTATCCTCAACAGGCTCAAAGTGCCGTATTGATTGCAGCAACTTGTTGTGCATCATCGCTTCATATTTATTTAAAGCATTTCCGCTTAACATTTCAATTTGCCACGTGGCTTGCACTCTTATGTGCGCTTTTAGGTTGGCATGAATTAGCGTTAGGTGGTGCATTAGTCACACTGGGCGGTTTATGCTTTAAAGAATACTTCTGTTTTAGAGTACCGCTATTAAATTTACAACCTGCATTTGTCGCCGCACTTTGGTTTGCTTGGATATTTGAAGGGGGTTGGATTACTCGAATTTTATCGTTGATTGTTGGCGGATTATTATTGATTCTTGCGCTTCAAAAATGGCGAATGCCACTACATTTTGATATTGGTGATAAGACAAAGTATCAAATCTAATAAGATTGATAGATAAAGGCATAATGTTTCAGGACATTGTGCCTTTATTTTTGAGTATTCTATAAAAATTAAAATTGTGATCTTCTTCTCATTTTTAATATAAACCTTAGTTATTCGATAGGCTTTCCTAATGATTTGTTTATAATAATAATCATTTTCATTATATAATTAAGGAGGATTGAGATGGATGACTCAAAAAAAGATTATACTACCGCAACTTTATTGCTTTTTTCTTTTATGGGGATAACCCCTTTAGGAGCTCTGGCGGAAGAAATAAATCAATTGGAAACCATTAATGTTAGTGCAACGGCAGAAAGTAAGACATTAGCAGGTAAAGATGAGGTTTATAGTAAAAACAATGTCACTGAATATAAAAGCAAAAAAGAAATTGAAACTTATCATTCTCAATCTGTATCTGATTTATTAAGTGGTATTACAGGCGTCTATAGTGGCGATGCACGTAATGGCGGTGCGATTGATCCAATTATTCGAAGTTCTTGGGGGCAAGGGCGGATTCCCGTATTAGTTGATGATACTGAACAGGCGATTACCATTTGGCGTGGTTATTCTGGAGTAAGCAATCGTAACTATCTTGATCCATTCTTAGTGAGTGAAGTGAATGTAGAAAAAGGCCCCAATTTAGACCGCACTTTGCGATCCGGGGCGGCAGGCACGATTCGTATGTCCACGCTAAATCCTGATGAGATCATTAAGCCTGGTAAAAAATGGGGTATTGAACTTAAAACGGAGACCGCCAACAATTCCATTAAAGCTCGTCCTTATGAAGGCATACCTATTGGGCAGGATTATCGTCTTGTTGCACCGGATGGGCGTGCTGAATTAGCTGAATGGGCGTTGTATTTTAAAGATGATGATCGGATTAGCCCAAGAAAAAAAGGCAGAAACAAACCTTTACGCGATAATGCCGTACGTTTGGCGTTAGCCGCAAAAGACGATAGTTATGAAGTCTTAGGGGCGTATGCTTATCGTAACAAAGGCAATTATTTTGCCGGTAAACGGGGAGGGAAAAAATACGGTGAAGGAACAACCGGCCCGCTTGATTTAGATAAAAACTCAGATGACCCTTATATTCCACTCATTGCTCGAATTTATAAACCGGGTGAAGAAGTACCAAATACTTCTTATGAAAGCCGATCTTGGTTATTAAAGGGGAAACTCCACTTTAATAAACATGCTTCACTTTCTGCGAACTTCCGAGACACACAAATAAATTATGGTGACATAATGCCTTCCCGACTTGGCTATAACTATGCTGCGCGTAATACCGTCACACAATGGCCACTAGCAGATGTAAAACAAAAAACAGGTAATGTTGAGTTTTCCTATAATCCGCCCGATAACAAATGGCTTGATTTAAAAATAGGTGTCTGGGCAGTAAAAAATGATACGGCAACTAATACATCGGGCGGCTCACCGGGCGATGTACTTTTTAGTGATTATAATACTCAAATGATTGGTACTTTATCTCAAATTGATCTCGCAAATGAGTTTGGTGATAAAGCCTATGAATTAGATCAAGTGAAAGATCCCGTTGAATATAAACGTATAAAAGATCGTTTTTACGAAATTTTTAATAGCAAAATAAAGGAATATATGAAAAATCCTAAATTTAAAAATATTGATGGGATTTTTAATACTCAACCCGCTCAAGTGCAATTTGCCCGTGATAATCACATGGGCGTTACCTTTAGTAATTCAATGGAACTGACCCCAAAACTTCGTTTAAGTGTCATGACAAATTATCGTCGTGAAACTTTAGACAGTACCAATGTTTATGAACTTTGGGATAAATATCAACTTACTGCATTTAATCAATACGAGACTGATGCTAAAACAGAAGGGGAAAATTATACCTGTGTGGAAGGTGATATACATGGTATTTGCCGAGTATCAAACACTGCTCGTTCAGGAAATCGAAAAGGCAACCGAAATGAATTTAATGCAGGCTTCAAATTTGAATATTCACCAACCGATTGGTTATTACTGACTGCCGGGATGAAATATACCCATTACAAATCTAAAGATCGCGGTTTGCAGGAAAAAATTGAAAACTTAAAACAGGAAGAGGTATTAACCGAATCACGTATTCCATTTACAGTAAGAAAATTGAAACAAGTCGCCCCTGAAATAACTCAAGACTATATAAATTTTGAAAGAAAAAATTATTTAAGAACTTCACTTGAGGCAGAATTTAAAAAATTATATCCAATACCTGCTGATGATTCACCAGAATTACAAAAATGGCTTGATGATCGTGATGAGTATGTTGTTTCACATGGCTGGACTCCAACCACAGATGAGGAATATGATAGTTGGTTACAGCTCAGTGGTAATAAGAGTGAATGGGATGAATCAGCAACTCAGACTATTTATTGGGAACGGGACGAATATGGTAATTTTTCTGCTGAGCATTTTCCGCTTACGGATGGACGCATTACAAAAGAAATGTTAGAAAAAAAAGTAATCCACCCACAAACCGGGAAAGAAGATTATTTATATGACATTAGTGCTGATTTTTCCAGTTCGCCAGAAAAAACACCAATAACCAAAGAACAGTGGGAAAAAATGAAAAAGGCGGAGCGTAAAGATCACGCTTGGGCACCTTCCTTTAGTGCTACCGCATTTTTAAGTGATAACGCCAGAATTTATGTGCGCTATGATGAAACCAAACGTATGCCGAGTATTTTTGAAGATACCATTGGCTATTCCATTGATATTCTCACGCCACTTTATAAACGCAAACCGGAACACAGCAAAAATATTGAAGTGGGCTATGTGCATGATTTACGTGGTTTCTTCCCAAGTTTACGCCGTGCGGATATTCGCCTAAATTGGTACAAAAACACCACGAAAAATATTTTTGACCGTGATATTAATTATGAGATGAAGCAGTTTGATAAACGGATTTTAGAAGGTGTGGAATTATCCGCGCGTTATGATCAAGGTCGCATCTTCGGTGATATCGGTATTAGCTACAACATCAAAAATAAATTCTGCGATAAAGGTTCAGCAATTCGAGATGTTGGTCGTATAGGTGATATACATACATTTGAAGCCTATCCTGAATGTGTTAATGGTGGTAATGAAAACGGCTACTTAAAAAATGCCATTTTGCCTAAATACAGCATTACCTCAAATCTTGGTGTACGTTTCTTTGATGAACGATTAGAAGTTGGCACCCGTATGGTATATCACACTAATGTGAAAGAAACTCGTAACAAATCTTTACGTGATGCCGGTTGGTTTGCCAATAGCAATGACAATCCACGTTGGCAACCTGTATTCTTGGTTGATGCGTATATGAATTACAAAGTGAATGAGAATCTTGCGCTGTCATTGTCTGCGACAAATTTAACCGATCGTTATTATCTTGATCCAATGACACGTTCCTCCATGCCTGCACCGGGAAGAACGATTAAATTTGGGTTGACGGCAACCTTCTAGAATAGAAAACAGTCACTTTGAATACAAAAAAGCACCGAAATTTCGGTGCTTTATAATTTGGTTGCGGGGGCCGGATTTGAACCGACGGCCTTCGGGTTATGAGCCCGACGAGCTACCAAGCTGCTCCACCCCGCGTCTGATGGCGCGTAATATACTCGTTTCAAAAATTATTGCAAGATTTAAACTGAATTTGACTTTCCGTTTGTTAAGAAAATAAACAATGTGAATATTAATTAATCATTTTATGAAATAGTGCTAGTCCTAAAAGGGAATTTTTGATAGCGTATGCAACTTTGTATTAGTTAGTTTAATTTAGGAAAATAAGAATGAAATTTCGTCAAAATCTCGCCGTAAAAATTCTCTCTGTGATGGCGGCAGTTTCGGTGCTTGCGTCATGTGGTTCAGCACCAAGTAAAGTTTCTTCAAAAAATAATTCTAGCTTGCCTCGTACTGCGACAGGCGACGATCCACAAAAATTTGGAGCAAAGTATAGCGGACGTAGTTATCAACAAGCTATTTTAAGTCCAGTGGCATCTGTGGAGAACAAAAGTGCGGTCGTCAACCAAGGTGATTTTTTAACACAGTTGACAAATGTTCGTGATTATTCAAATTCATTAACAAATCGCTTTGCGGCGAATTATGGCAAAATCACTAACTGGGTGCTTGCAGGAGCCAATGTAAATGAATTAGCACAATACGGCATTAATCCTCAGATTATGAAAGGTTTTGATGGTTATCAAAACGTGTTGATGACAGGTTATTATTCGCCAGTGATTCATGCACGCCGTACTGCACAAGGTCAATATCAACATCCAATTTATGCGATGCCAAGCTATAAACGTTATAGTCGTGCAGAAATTTATAATGGTGCATTGGCAGGACAAGGCTTAGAGCTCGCTTACAGTGATTCAATGATGGATAACTTCCTATTAGGCGTGCAGGGGAGTGGCTATGTTGATTACGGTGATGGCAATTTAAATTATTTAGCCTATGCGGGTCAAAATGGCTATAAATATCAAGCGGTTGGTCGTTTGTTAGTTGAAGATGGTGAAATTCCAAAAGAAAAAATGTCTATTCAAGCGATTCGTGAATGGGGGAAAGCAAACCCATCTCGAGTACGAGAATTGTTAGAACGTAATCCATCTTATGTTTTCTTTAAAAACGATCCAACAGGTGAAGTGAAAGGTTCTGCAGGTGTGCCTTTAGTGCCAATGGCGGCCGTTGCTTCTGATCGCAATGTGATTCCTTCTGGAACCGTATTATTGGTTGAAGTGCCAGATATTGATAATAATGGTAACTGGATGGGCACACACAAATTACACTTAATGGTGGCTCTTGATGTGGGCGGCGCGGTAAATGGTCACCACTTTGACTTATACCGTGGTATTGGCGATCAAGCAGGTCACATCGCTGGTTTATCAAAACACTATGGACGTGTTTGGGTACTACAATAATGGCTCGAGTCGATAACTACGAACAACGTTTTGGCGGCATTGGCCGCCTTTACACACCAGAAGGCTTGGCGCGTTTGCGTCAGGCTCATGTGTGCGTCATTGGTATTGGTGGCGTAGGTTCGTGGGTGGTGGAAGCATTGGCTCGGAGTGGTGTAGGGCAGATCACCATGATTGATATGGATGATATTTGTGTCACTAATATTAATCGTCAACTTCCTGCATTAAGTGGCAATATTGGTAAGCTTAAAACGGAAGTGATGGCCGAGCGCGTTAAGCTGATTAATCCAGAATGTGTGGTGAATATTATCGATGATTTCATTTCACCGGATAATCAAGCAGAATACTTAAATCGTGGCTATGATTATGTCATTGATGCCATTGATAATGTAAAAACCAAAGCGGCTATGATTACCTATTGCAAACGTAATAAAATCAAGATTATTACCATTGGCGGCGCAGGTGGTCAGACTGATCCTTCGAAAATTCAAATTGCTGATTTAAGCAAAACGATTCAAGATCCATTATTGGCAAAAGTGCGGTCAGTTTTACGTAAGGATTTTAATTTTACCCAAAATCCACAACGTAAGTTCGCAGTTGATGCTGTGTTTTCTAGTCAGCCTCTGATTTTCCCTAAAATGGGCGAGGGCTGTGAAGTATCAGCCACTATGAATTGTGCAAATGGCTTTGGTGCAGCAACCATGATAACCGCAACTTTTGGATTTTTTGCCGTTTCTCGGGTAATCGATAAGTTATTAAAATAAAGAAATGAAGCAACGTGAAAACGTTGCTTTTTCTTTATGAATGAAAGTATTTAACAAGATGAAGAAATATCACTTCATTTTTTTAGTTGGAATGTTGCAATTTTATCAAAAAGGCGTAGTCTATGTTGGCTTTGAGAATAATTCCCAATAAAAGTAAGGAAACAAAAATGAAACAAGTATTAAAAATGAGTGCAATTTCTACCGCACTTTTAACGCTTCCAATGATGGCAAATGCGGATGTATTGGCATCCGTGAAACCTCTCGGTTTTATTACATCGTCTATTGCTAATGGTGTAACAGATACGAAAATTTTAGTTCCAGCGGGTGCATCTCCTCATGATTACAGTTTAAAACTTTCTGATGTACAAAAAGTGAAATCGGCGGATTTAGTGCTTTGGGTTGGTGAAGATATTGACGCTTTTTTAGCAAAACCAATTAGCCAAATTGACAGCAAAAAAGTCATCAATATTTCTGAGATTCCAGAAATTAAACCGCTTTTAAGTAAAGTTCATCATGAGCATTATCATGAAGATGATGAGCACGAGCATGGCCACAGCCATGATCATAAACATGAACATGGGCACGATCATAAACACGAACATGCTCATGAGCATCACGATCACCATCATGATGTAGATGAAAATGGTTTAAGTGTAAACTGGCATTTATGGTATTCACCAGCCATTAGCCAAATTGTGGCACAGAAAGTCGCGGATAAATTAACAGAACAACACCCGGATAAAAAAGAACTCATCGCGAAAAACTTAGCTGATTTTAACCGCACTTTGACTGAGCAAAGCGACAAGATCAAAGCACAATTAGCGCCACTTAAAGATAAAGGCTTCTTTGTATTCCATGATGCTTATAGCTATTTCAATGATGCTTATGGTTTAAATCAAACTGGTTATTTCACCATTAATCCATTAGTGGCACCAGGTGCAAAAACCATTGCTCACATCAAAGAAGAAATTGAAGAACATCGTGTAAATTGTCTTTTTGCGGAGCCTCAATTCACACCAAAAGTGATTGATTCTCTTGCGCAAAGTACAAAAGTGAATGTTGGTCGTTTAGATCCTATTGGCGATAACGTACAGCTTGGTCCAAATTCCTATGCGAATTTCCTTCAAGCGACTGCTGATAGCTATGCACAATGTTTAAGTAAATAATCTAATTTGCTTCTATCTTAAAAACAGCCTTTAGGGCTGTTTTTTATTGTCCCCATCTAAATCGTCCGAATGATTTTCAATTTTTAAGAAATTTTCGCTTGTTTGAGCGAAGCGAGTTCG
>CAUQGU010000077.1:0-7574 GCA_963517645.1 uncultured Haemophilus sp.
TGCGCATTGATTGTTCGCATTTGTTTCCGTTGATTAATACGCTGTAATTGTTCTTCAGTCATATTCGGATCCTGGTCAGGATGCTCTTCATAATAGCCTAATGTAATCAGAATATGTGATGGTTTTTGGCTAATCCATGGCTCATTTTGAGGTAAAAATGAACCATTTCCCCACCAAAGAGAAGGGCTTGCCAAGGTGTAATATTGAAATAAATCCGGTTGATGGAAGAGTACGTACAGTCCAAATAACCCACCAAAAGAATGGCCAAAGAAATATTGTTTTTCCTTATTAATATCGAAATGCTGTTCAATATAAGGCTTTACGTCTTGTTGAATAAAGCGTAGAAAATCGGCTGCTTTTCCTCCTTTGACGAATTCGGTACCTTCTGCCGGGAAAGTGTAGTCTCTCGTGCGTTCTTCAATAACATAAGCTTTATCAGATACATAACCGATACCGACAATAAGCGGGAGCGGTTTATTGGGGTTAACCGCATTTACCGCCATTGGAAATTGTGCATTGCCATCTAAAGTGTAAAGTGCGGTCAGTTTTTGCGATGTTTTTGGCGGTACCGCAATGAATAAACGGTAATGTTTGTCTTCAAAGGTAAAATCTTTTTGTTGAATTTGATACATTTTTTTCATGCTTTCTTGAATAGGAGGAATCTTAAAGTCGGGTTCTGCTTGCGTGCTTTGCGTAAATATCAGCAGATAAAATAAAAAGAATAAACGCAGAAATGAGAACATGGTTATCGAGTTTTGAGTTGATAATGGTTCTCACTATATCGAAAATGTGATGGGTAAATCAACCTTGTTGTATCCTAGCCTTTTAAACCACCTAAAAAGGGGTAGGATTTTCCAATGAATGTTCAAAAATGAGATCTAGTTAACATTTTTTTTTTGACAATTCTCATACAATAAACATAGGAAAAATTTTTAAACTTTAATCAAGAGGTGAACTATGACTGATGTTAAAAACGTAATTAAAGAACTTGAAGCCGTTGGTATTCATGATGTAAAAGAAGTGGTTTATAACCCAAGTTATGAACAACTTTTTGAAGAAGAAACAAAACCAGGTTTAGAAGGCTTTGAAAAAGGTACACTTACCACAACTGGCGCGGTTGCTGTTGATACAGGGATCTTTACCGGTCGTTCCCCGAAAGACAAATACATCGTTTTAGATGATACCACAAAAGATACTGTGTGGTGGACTTCTGATGTAGCAAAAAACGATAATAAACCAATGACTCAAGAAACTTGGTCAAGCTTGAAGGGTCTTGTGACTAAACAACTTTCTGGTAAACGTTTATTTGTGGTGGATGGTTTCTGTGGTGCAAGTGAAAAAGACCGTATCGCAGTGCGTATTGTGACGGAAGTAGCATGGCAAGCACACTTTGTGAAAAATATGTTCATTCGTCCGACAGAAGAACAATTAAAAACCTTTAAACCAGATTTCGTAGTCATGAATGGTTCTAAATGTACCAACCCAAATTGGAAAGAGCAAGGTTTGAACTCTGAAAACTTTGTCGCATTCAATTTAACTGAACGCATTCAATTAATTGGTGGTACTTGGTACGGTGGTGAAATGAAGAAAGGTATGTTCTCCATGATGAACTACTTCCTACCACTTAAAGGTGTAGGTGCAATGCACTGTTCTGCTAACGTAGGTAAAGACGGTGATGTAGCAATCTTCTTCGGTTTATCAGGTACAGGTAAAACCACACTTTCTACCGATCCAAAACGTGAATTAATTGGTGACGATGAGCACGGTTGGGATGATGTAGGTATCTTCAACTTTGAAGGTGGTTGCTACGCAAAAACTATCCATCTTTCTGAAGAAAATGAGCCAGATATCTACCGTGCAATCCGTCGTGATGCATTATTAGAAAACGTCGTGGTTCGTGCGGATGGTTCAGTTGATTTCGATGATGGTTCTAAAACTGAAAATACTCGTGTGTCTTACCCAATTTATCACATTGATAATATTGTTAAACCAGTATCTCGTGCTGGTCACGCAACGAAAGTCATTTTCTTAACTGCGGATGCATTCGGTGTGTTACCTCCAGTGTCTAAATTGACACCAGAGCAAACCAAATACTACTTCTTATCTGGTTTCACTGCTAAATTAGCTGGTACAGAGCGTGGTATTACTGAGCCAACTCCAACTTTCTCAGCATGTTTCGGTGCAGCGTTCTTAACTCTTCACCCAACACAATATGCTCAAGTATTAGTTAAACGTATGCAAGCTGCTGGTGCAGAAGCGTATTTAGTTAATACTGGTTGGAACGGTACAGGTAAACGTATCTCAATTAAGGATACTCGTGGTATTATCGATGCAATCCTAGATGGTTCTATCGAAAAAGCAGAAATGGGTGAGTTACCAATCTTTGATTTAGCGATTCCAACAGCATTACCAGGTGTAGATTCTGCGATCTTAGACCCTCGTGATACTTATACAGATAAAGCACAATGGGAAGCGAAAGCGAAAGACCTTGCAGGACGTTTCGTGAAAAACTTCGAAAAATATGCGACCAACACAGAAGGTAAAGCACTTATCGCAGCAGGTCCAAAAGCTTAATTAGAGAATATCATATCTAATTAAACATCTCTAAAAATAACCGCACTTTGGTTTTTTAAATCAAAGTGCGGTTTTCTTTTAAACATTCAGTGCATTTTTTGCCGCAGTGTAGTTTTAGTTTTTGGTTTCAGTGGAGGCTAATGTGCCACCAAGCCATCCATTTGGATTATCAGGGAATTGCTTTTGCAATTGGGAATAGAATGCAACGGCACGGTCGTATTGTTTTTTATTTCGAGCGGCGTTGCCTAAATTTTCCAGTTCATTTTGAGAAAATTGCGCTGGTGCGCAGCTTTCGCAAAGTGAAAGTGCTTTAGCGGATTGATTCGTCCTCAGATAGAGTGTAATTAAATCATCGCGTACTTTAATATCGTTTGTCCTCTTAAATAAGGCCTCAAGTTTTGTAATGGCTTGATTTAATTGGGCTTCTCCTTGACGAGATAAAATGATGATATTTTCTCGTTCGGTATCAATAGAGGATTTTTGGGCATAGGCAACCTGTGCTACAGAGGTACTGACACCCGCTAATAGCATTGCCTTAAAGACATGGGCTAGAGATTTCATTTTTTAGTTCTACTATATTAATAATAATTATCTAGTGCTTCGTTATTTCAGACAGTGTAAAAAAGTGTAAGTTTTGCAAAGAGGTCCGACCTCTTTGCGGGCGATGGAAAACATTAATTGTGTATAAATGGAGGGGGGAGATAAAAAATAGGCGTTTTAGTAAAATAAAACGCCTATTTTATATTTAGAGAAGTGATTGAACGTTATTTCAAAATAAACATCGGTGTGTTACTGATAGGATCACGATGAATGATGACATCCAAATCAAACACATCCTTAAGTAACTCTTCGGTCATGACCTCATCAGGTGTGCCTTGTGCCATTACGGCACCTTTTTTCATGACGATTAAGTAATCGCAATAGCGGCAGGCTTGGTTGAGATCATGCAACACCGTAATCACGGTTTTGCCATTTTGTTGCATTTGTCGCATCATGCCCATGAGTTCAGCTTGGCGGTTTAAATCCAGATAAGTAGTCGGCTCATCGAGTAGCACTAATTCAGCATCTTGCGCAAGTGTCATGGCTAAGAAGACGCGTTGTTGCTGACCACCAGATAAATCGGAAACCAACTGTTCGGCGAGTTCGACAGTTTGTGTTTGATCCATCGCCCAAGTGACCAATTCTTCATCTTTTTGGCTGAGTTTACCCCAGAGGTTTAAGTAAGGCGAACGCCCGTAAGCGATCAATTCGCGTACTTTAATCCCTTCAGGTACCAAGTGTTGCTGCGGGAGAAAAGCCAATTCTTGGGCATATTCTTTAGGGCTTTTTTGCCAAATATCCTGACCTTTATGGGTGATTGAGCCTTGCTTCGGTTTAAGCAAGCGAGCCACCGCTTTTAATGTGGTGGACTTACAGCAACCATTTGGGCCGATTAATGCAATAACTTTATTTTTCGGGAATTTTAGCGACAGATTTTTAACCACGAGTTTATCTTGATAACCTAAAGATAAATTATTGATTTCAATGCTCATTATTTAGTTCTCATCAATAAGTAGAAGAAATATGGCGCACCGATAATCGCGGTCAGAATACCCGCTGGTAGTTCAGTTGGTGGGTCAATTACCCGCGCCAAAATATCCGAAAGTTGTAATAAGAGGGCGCCAATAATCAAGGCTGCCGGTAATAGGGTGCGATGTCTGCCGCCGACTAAACGACGAGCAAGATGTGGAGCAACTAAGCCTAAAAAGGCAATCGGACCACAAATTGCCACGGCTGTAGTGGAAAGGGCGACCGCTAGCACTAAAACGCTGATTTGCACTTTATTTACGGTCACGCCCAAGGTGGAGGCTTTGTTTTCACCTAAACCAAGGGTGTCGAGATCGCGACAGAAAATAAATGGCAAGGGCAGTAATACGATTAACCATGGCAATACCACATTCAAATAAGACCAGCTGCGCCCCCATAAGCTACCAGTAAGCCATAACATTGCCGTATTGATCTCGACTGGATTGGTAAGCATCAGATAATGACTAATGGCGGCCCACAATGCGGAAAGTGCGACCCCAATGATTGCCATTTTGATAGGGCGGAAGTTAAAACCGCACACGATCCATAAAATGACAAAAGAGAGCACGCCGCCTAAAAAGGCAAAAATTGGCATCCAGTAAAATGCTAAGTTTGGCAAGAACATCAATACCGAAACAGCAACTAACCCAGCCGCGTTGTTAATCCCTAAAATGTCGGGAGAGGCAAGTGGATTGCGTACCACGCTTTGCACTAACACACCAGAAATTGCTAAGGCGCCGCCTAATAAAATCGCTAATACTGCACGGGGTAGGCGATATTCCATCAAGGTAAAATAGTTTTTATCGTCAGGCTGAAAGGCCGCCCAAATTTCCTCAAAAGAAAGCGTATAAGTGCCAAGGCGAATACTCAATCCAAAGAGTAGTACCATCATACTGAGCGTGATGACATAAAAGCCGATAGCGCGGAAAGATACATGAGAGGTTCGCATTAGTGTCTTCCTCTGGCAAATAATACAAAGACTGGGGCACCGATTAAGGCAAGCACCGCACCAGCAGGCACTTCGCTAGGAAAGTTGACCGCGCGGGCAATGGTATCTGCAGCGAGCATTAAAATTGCGCCGAGTAACATCGCCATAGGGAGCGATTTTCGCAAGTCATAACCAATCCAATAGCGGGCAAGGTGGGGCACGAGTAAGCCAATAAAGGCCACAGGGCCAGCAACACTCACGCTTGAGCCCACAATCAATAACGCCATGATGTTAGCGTACCAACGTAAACGGAAGAGATTGATACCTAGCGAACGAGCGGATTCATCACTTAAATTGAGTAAATTCAAACGACTGGCAAAAAGCAGGCAGAAAAGTGCGGTCAAAATAAAGAACGGAAATAACGTCAATAATTCATTCCAACGGGCATGTGCAATGCCGCCAGCTAGCCAGCTCATAATACCGAAGGCATGATCTTCCGCGATAATGAGCACCAATTTCGTGAGCGCGGCACAAAGTAGTGATACGGCAATCCCCGCTAAAATCACTCGGCTACGATCTCCACTATTATCTTTCCATCCGTTGCTGATCAGCATCACCACAAACCAACTCAGACCGCCGCCGATACTAGCCACTAAGGCAATGCTATAACCAGAAAGAATCAAGGGGCTAAACGCACTGGCGGTTACCATTGCAAGACTAGCACCCGAGTTCACGCTGAGTAGCGTAGGGGAGGCAAGCGGATTGCGCGTAATGGTTTGTAACAACGCCCCCGCCACCGCAAGATTGGCGCCTAAAATCATGCCAACTAATGCGCGCGGTAGGCGTAAATCGGTTACCGTAATTTTGGCAATTTCATCGCCATCGGGGAGGAACGCTTGTAACGCTGCAAGCGGTCGAATTTCGATGGGATAATACAAAAACAGGCTTCCCCATAATAGGAAAGCCAGAATGATAAGGGGAAGTCCCCAACGGAAAGCAGACTTCATCATTATTTTTGCTTCACGAAATCTTCAATTTGTTTTGCCATAATTTTGCTTGCTTCTAAACCGCGACCACGCGCCCACATGTCGGAGTCAACACTGTAAACATGGTTTGCTTTTACCGCAGGAATGGCTTTCCAAAGTGGCTCAGCTTCCCATTTGCGCGCAATGCTTTCATCACGATAATGGGCAATGAACAAGTATTCTGGTTTTTCCATCACTAATTGTTCAAGGTTGATTTCTACGAAAGATTGATCACTATTGAGTTTAGTTGGGGCAAAACCTAATGTCGTTAAGAAACTACCCACATAGCCATTGTCATTTTGGATATTAAATTTATCTTCTCGGGAAGTACCAAATGAGGCTTTTTTGCCTTGCACACCTAAATTTTTTGCGATGTTGGCAATGTAATCATTATGTTCATTGATTTTTGCTTTCATTTCGCTACTTTTACCGACTAAATCACCAATTTTCTGCGCGGTTTCAAGATTTTCTTGGTAGCTTTCATGACGGGAATCAAACATCACCGTTGGCGCGATTTTTTTCAATTCTTCAAATACTGCAGTATGGCGAGATGGATCAGCAATAATTAAATCGGGTTTGAGAGAAGCAATCACTTCAAGACTCGGTTGAGAACGCGTGCCAACGGATTGCCATGCAGCAATTTTTTCGCGCACTTGCGGCAGAATACGATCGACTTTGTTGTCGTCAGCCACACCTACTGGGCTTACACCGACTTGGGCTAAAGCATCCACAAAAGAATATTCCAATGCCACAACACGGCTTGGGGTTTTATCAAGGATAAATTCACCTTTCGCATCTTTAACCGTCACGGCGCTAGCGAATGCGGATACCATTAATAATGCGGAAGCTAAAGTAGTTTTGAATAATTTTTTCATGTTGTGTCCTCAATAATAAAAAGCATTTGGATTATACACTCAAACAATGTTATTGAGAATAGTTATATTCTAGCTATTTGGTCGGATTTCTCTATTTTGCCCGCATTCTGGCAAGTAAACTGACGGCAATAATAATGACTAATGAACCAATCCAGAAATTTAGGCTTGGTACGTTATCCCAGAAGAACCAGTCACAGATGCTGGAGAAAATCACGCCAGTAAAAGCAAAAGGCGTGATGACATTGGCAGGGGCGTATTTAAAGGCGCGAGTGAGTAATAATTGGAAAATAAGACCAAATCCGCCCACTAAAAGCAGTAATGTGAATCCATGTAGTGTTGGTATTTCCCATTGAGTAATAAAAAAGAGTGGCAATAAAATCGAGCCTAATAAGTGGAAGTAAAACACGATATTTTTAGGTGAGTTGTGTTTATTGAGCTCTTGTAAGCTGATAAATGCCATGGCCGCCAATACTGCAGCACCTAACGCATAGCCTACATGGATAGGGTTGATATTCATTGAACCGTTGGTCAGCATAATGATGGATACACCGATAAACCCCATAAAACTGCAAGCTAATACTTTTAATGGCGTTCTGACTTTAAAGA
>CAUQGU010000078.1:0-7483 GCA_963517645.1 uncultured Haemophilus sp.
ATATTTTTAATATAAATATTACTAAAGACGGCCATTTTTCAGAAATTTACAAAGAGGCTTTAGCTCAGTCAAACATCAGTCTAAGTGATGATAGCTATGACATTCCGCAAGATGACTCAACTAAAGAAGAAATCCTTCAGTTTATTACTGATAATAAGTTAAATAATTACATTACAATTAACTTCTATGGTGCGGGGAAAAATAGAAAATTTAACGATATTCACATTATAGATTACTTAGCATATATTAGAAATCATCGTAAATGCCCATTGGTCTTACTCTCAACACCAGATACTCATGAGCATTTAAGTAGAATCACTAATCAATTTAATGATGTATTTGTTTATCCTAATCCTCACACAACGATCTATCATACAATTGAGTTGATTAGAAATTGTGCTCTGCTTATTTCGGTTGATACATCAACGATTCATATTGCTTCGGGGTTAAATAAACCTATGATTTGTTTTTACTCGCAAGACAAAGAAAATTTTACACATTGGCATCCAAATTCTAAGAAGGCATGCCATATTCTTCGTTACCATGATAATGTTAATGAGATCTCCCCGAAAGAAATAAAACCAGAGTGGCTAGATATTTAAAGATATAAACCACAAACTTTATTATTTACTAGACTATTTTATGAACTCAAAAAAACACTTAGGCCATACAGCCCGTAAACGCTTTGGACAAAACTTTTTACACGACACCTCTGTCATTCAAGGGATTGTTGCAGCGATTCATCCGCAACCCAATCAATTCTTAGTGGAAATTGGTCCGGGACTTGGCGCATTAACAGAGCCGGTTGGTGAGCTTGTCGATCATCTTACCGTAGTAGAACTTGACCGAGACCTAGCAGAACGTTTACGTCATCATCCATTTTTACATCAAAAGCTCACCGTGATTGAAACGGATGCAATGCAATTTGATTTTGGTGAGCTTTATACAAAAGAAAATTTAGCAGAAAAAGGGCAGAAATTACGTGTATTTGGTAACTTACCTTACAACATTTCTACCCCATTGATGTTCCACTTATTTAAGTATCATGATGTAATTCAAGATATGCACTTCATGCTGCAAAAAGAAGTGGTCAAACGCTTATGCGCAGGGCCAAATAGCAAAGCTTACGGCCGTTTAACCATTATGGCGCAATATTTCTGCCAAGTGATGCCTGTACTTGAAGTGCCACCTTCTGCCTTCAAACCTGCACCGAAAGTGGATTCAGCTGTTGTGCGTTTAATCCCGCATAAAGAATTGCCGCACCCTGTAAAAGATTTATATTGGCTGAACCGCGTTTGCTCCCAAGCGTTCAATCAACGCCGTAAAACGCTACGTAATGCGCTTTCAACATTATTTTCAGCCGAAAATCTAACCGCACTTGGTATTGATTTGAATGCTCGTGCAGAAAATTTGGCTATCGCAGATTATGCACGTTTAGCGAACTGGTTGGCGGATAATCCACCAGCAGATTTAGATGGAGATAAATTTTTAGAGTTAAGTGAAGACTAATATGAATATCGCGTTTTCATCTGATAATAACTATGCTCCATATTTAGCCGTTAGCATATTAAGTGTATTAAAAAATAATTCTAAATCTAAAATTTGTTTCTATGTTTTGGATTTTGGTATTGATAATAACAATAAAGAAATTATAGAAAATATTGTTTGCAATTATGGGAAAAGTATCAAGTTCATAGGCGTAGATAAAGATGAGTTTGCTAACTTTCCCATTACAATAAATTATATTTCTTTAGCAACTTATGCCAGATTAAATATAACTCAATATATCCCTGATGTAGATAAGTTACTTTATATTGATGTTGATACGCTAACAAATGGCTCATTAGATGATTTATGGAATACTGATATCGAACAGTATTCACTTGCCGCATGTAAGGATTTCTTTATTGAAATTGAGCAAGCAGATTACAAGACTAAAATTGGCTTAGAAAATCATCATTATTTTAATGCTGGTGTGCTTCTTATCAATATGCGAAGATGGCGAGAACTGAATGTTCTAGAGGTGAGTCTGACCTGGCTAAATAAATATAAGGATGTTATAAAGTATCAAGATCAGGATATCTTAAATGGTATTTTCAAAGACGATGTTAAATTTATAAATACAAGATTTAACTTCACGCCATCTGAATCTGGCTATATAAAATATCGAAAAGAACGAGAAATTCAATTTCCTGCAGTTATTTACCATTATCCAGGACCTGATAAGTTTTGGTCTAGTCGAAGTTCTCACTTAAAAGCTAATTTAGGGTATTCACTATTTAAGGAAGTTAGCAATAATTATCTTGGTTTTAAGGCTGATTTTGATGTTGTTGACTTTAGAACAAAAGTAAGAAGGCTCATTAGAGAAATAAAATATAAATTTGTCTATCACATCTTTTAATTTTCTAAAATAACAACCAGCCTCATTGGTGGTTTTCAAGGCTTAGAATGTCATCACGTTGATTTTGCGTATAAATCGCTTTTTATGAATAGGCTTAAGAGATTAAGCCTATACAACGTATTTCATCAACTTATCTACATAAAACGAACAATGTCTTTACCTTGCATTTCTTTCAGGCGTTGCTGTTCTTTCCATTTTTCTTTATTTAGCGCTCGTATAATATTTTCTTTTATCCGAGTTAAACGCTGTTTTAATGTTTTCTTGGTGTGCACTGCTGTATTTTTTTTACGCTCTTGCTGCAAGTCACTTATCAGTAAGCTATTCTCCTGATTTAACTGCAATTCTTGCACACAAATAGCTGGATTTAGTTGGTATACTTGATAAAGACTGACATTAATCTGTTCATTAAACATGATCTCATCAATTGCTTTGATTTCCTCTACGGCGAGTTTTTCAAATAGATTGATGAGGTACTTCGCCGCCCCGTTCGAAATAATGTAACCGGCAGTACCAAAATGCTTTGATTTTAAAATATCAATGTTTCTTTCTTGGAAAGGTAAAATTTGTTGCTGATGTTCTAGCTGAACAGGCATTAAAAATGTTTCTAAACGCAAAACAAAAATCTCTTGAAAATTGAACCGCACTTTTAGCCATTCATCATTCGCAAGAAATTTTTCTGCATTCTCACCAAGCAGAATATCATCCTCAAAAATAGAAATATAAGCTAAATTATCGTCAACACACTTTTTCCATAGCATGAAATGGCTCATCAAACATCCCTTCTCTCCTGCCGTGAGCTTTGATGTGGCTTTGACATTTGGAAGGTAACGCTGTAAATGAACCTCAAGTCGCTCAGAAGGCGTAAATGCATCAAAAAATTCAAAGGGAATTTGTTTCTGACCAAATTGTTCAATAATGTGATTTCGGCGTTTATCCGCCGTTGAAATACTAATCACTGCATTTTTATGTTCAATAGAATACATAGAAAAACATCATATCTGCCTTAAATTGCAGGCTATCTTACTATTTTAAGATCATGAAATGAATAGTATCTTCACAAAAAATCTGTGCTAGAATTTATAGCAAATCTTTAGCATAAAGACTGCCAGAACCTAATAACCATAACTGGAGCATTATAGAAAAAATGGCAACCTATTTCGTCGGTGATTTGCAAGGCTGTTATGATGAATTACAGCTTTTATTAGAACGTGTAAATTTTAATTCTACGCAAGATAAACTTTATCTTGTGGGGGATCTTGTGGCGCGTGGGGATAAATCACTTGAATGTCTTCGTTTCGTAAAATCACTCGGTAATGCCGCGCAAACCGTACTAGGTAATCACGATTTACACTTAATTGCGACCGCACTGGGTATTAAAAAAGTGAAACCGCGTGATCGTGTCGATGCCATTTTTAATGCGCCCGATTTTGATGAACTGATTCATTGGTTACGCCATCAGCCATTACTTGTGCATAATGAAGAATTAAACTTCCTGATGGCGCACGCAGGAATTTCGCCTGATTGGGATTTGGAAACCGCAAAATCTTGTGCGGCTGAAGTTGAACAGATTTTACAGCACGGCGATTTTCATTATCTCATTGAAAATATGTATTCTGAACAGCCTGATCGCTGGTCGCCAGATTTGCAGGGCTTAGATCGCTATCGTTATATTATTAACGCTTTTACCCGAATGCGTTTTTGTTATTTGGACCATCGCTTTGATTTTGCCTGTAAATCCCCTTTAAAAGATGCACCAGCGGAGCTCACGCCTTGGTTTAATTTAGATAATCCACTTTATAAACAAATTCCCATTGTATTTGGGCATTGGGCAAGTTTAGTGGATGAGCCAACTCCAAAAGGTATTTATGCCTTGGATACAGGATGTGTGTGGAATAATCGAATGACCCTATTGCGTTGGGAAGACAAACAGTTCTTCACACAAAGTGCGGTCAAAAATTACAGTGATTTTTAAGGAAACACTATGCTCTCGCTTACGGCTGAATCTTGCGAACTGTTCAATATTCCTTTCTACCAATTCGCCCAAATGAAAAAATTCTGCCCGGAAGATATTCCGGCAATTAAAGCTGATTACAAATTACATTGGGATAACTGGAAAGCGATTATTCAAGAAGTGGCAAAGCAACTTGGCATGCCTTTTGCGAAACCGCATATTGAAAGTTGGACTAATGGCTGGCAGGTTCGCGCGCATTTCTTCGCTTATTTTAAATACGAGTTTAACCAAAATTCTGCAGCTATTTTTTCTGTGCTATTAAATCGTCGCCGACTAAGAGTATGTTTAGATTGGCATTGCTATCGTGCAAATCGCTCACAAATTAATGTGCAACAATATAATCAGTGGCTTGACCAATTTGACTTCAAACAATTTGCCGATTTTGATATTTGGCGAGAAGATGAAAGCGAATATGGTGACTTTCGCCAAGTGAAACAAATTGCTGAAAAAGATCTCTTTTTACGATCAGAGGAAGATTTTTGGTGCATTGGTAAAAGCATTGAAAAAGCTGAACTTCATCAAATTGATCCCGTTTCATTTATCACAAAAACCATTCAACAGTTACAACCGCTTTACGATCGCTGCCATCAATAAAGTGCGGTCATTTCCATTAAATTTTTTCGTCTTGTTTATTTGTTATGCTATCATTACATTAGTTTAACATTTTTAACAATTTTGCTTTTAGGAGTACTTTATGAAAAACGTCGTTATCGTTGGCGGTGGCGCCGGCGGCATAGAGTTAGCGACATTTTTAGGTGACAAATTAGGTCGTAAAAAACAGGCTAAAGTGACGCTTGTGGATCGCAATGCGACCCACTTGTGGAAACCCTTATTACATGAAATTGCCACAGGTGTAATGGATGATGGCACGGATTCTCTGAGCTATCGCGCACACGGGAAAAACCACCATTTCAGCTTTGAGCAAGGCTCAATCACGCGTATTAATCGTGAGCAAAAATATGTTGAACTTGCCCCTGTTTATGGGCAAGAAGGCGATATGCTCGTGGTTGCGCGTCGTATTCCTTATGATTACTTAGTGATTGCGATCGGTAGTAAATCGAATGATTTCAATACAAAAGGTGTGGTCGATAACTGTATTTTCTTAGACAGCTCTGATCAAGCACTTCGCTTCCAACAAAGAATGTTGGAATTATTCCTTAAATTCTCAGAAAACCGTGTATTAGACGATATTGGTGAAGAAGAATTTAAACAAAAATTGGTCGATGAGAGCAAAGTCAATATTGCGATTGTTGGCGGCGGTGCAACTGGTGTGGAATTAACCGCAGAGCTTTATCATGCAACTGAAGACTTATCTTCTTATGGTTACGGCAAAATTGATAATTCTTGCTTGCAAGTCACCTTAGTTGAAGCAGGTCCTCGCTTATTACCGGCTCTACCTGAAAATTTATCTGCAGCGGTATTAGATGAATTGCAAGAAATGGGGGCAAACGTGAAATTAAATACGATGATCACGGAAGCCCAACCAAACAAGCTTATCACCAAAGATGGCGAAGAAATCAAAGCTGACCTTATTGTTTGGGCAGCGGGTGTTCGTACCTCAACCGTGACACAGCAATTCGATGGATTAGAGCTTAACCGCATCAATCAATTAGTGGTAAAAGATACCCTTCAAACTACAGTGGATGACAGTATTTTTGCCATTGGTGACTGTGCGGCATTAATGCAACCAAACGGTAAATTAGTCCCGCCAAGAGCGCAAGCGGCACACCAAATGGCAAAAGCTTGTGCAAAAAATATCTTTGCACTTTTTGAGCAAAAACCATTAAAAGCATTCAAATACAACGATAAAGGAACCTTGGTATCTCTTTCAAGCTTTACCGCATTGGGTAGCATTTCAAATAAATTTGGGAAAAACCCACTAACTGTTCAAGGTAAATTTGCGCAGTTTGCGTATGTGTCTTTATATCGTATGCATCAACATGCTTTGCATGGATGTATTAAGATTGGCTTAATTATTTTAGTGGATAAACTTAACCACTATTTAAAACCAAGATTGAAATTACATTAATACAAAAAGTGCGGTCAAATTTAGCCGCACTTTTTTTATTTCTTAAACCAGTCGATTGTTATGCTCATAAGCATAAAGTGTATTAAACATCAGCATGGCAACTGTCATTGGTCCTACTCCACCCGGTACTGGCGTAATATAAGCCGCTTTTTGTATCGCCACATCATATTCCACATCCCCCACTAATTTACCATTGATACGGTTAATCCCCACATCAATGACTGTGGCCCCTTCTTTAATCCAATCTCCTGGAATAAAACGAGGTTTCCCCACGGCTACCACTAAAACATCTGCCTGACGAATATGATGCTCTAAATCTTTGGTGAAACGGTGTGTTACTGTGACAGTAGCGCCTGCCAATAATAATTCAAGCGACATTGGACGCCCCACAATATTTGAAGCCCCAACGATCACGGCATGTTTACCGTGTAAATCAATACCGGTGGTTTCTAATAACTTCATCACGCCATAAGGGGTACACGCACGTAAAGTTGGAATACGTTGGCATAAACGTCCCACATTATAAGGGTGAAAACCATCCACATCTTTTTCAGGGCTAATACGCTCAATCACTAACGAACTATTAATCTGTTCCGGCAGTGGAAGCTGTACCAAAATGCCATCAATGGTTTCATCGGCATTTAATTGGTCAATCAGTTGTAATAGTTCAGCCTCTGTCGTGGTTTCAGGTAAATCATAGGATTTCGAGACCATTCCAATCTCTTCGCAACTTTTACGTTTACTGCCCACATAGACTTGAGAAGCAGGATCTGCACCCACTAAAATTACTGCAAGTCCTGGTGCACGTTTACCTTGAGCACGATAATGTTCAATTTTACTGGCAACATCAGATTTGATTTTTTTTGATAGTTCAGTACCTGAAATAATTTGGGCGGTCATGCATTTTTCCTCAAGGTGGCATTAAGTAAACGTTTGCTATTTTAACTGACAACGCCTTATTTTACAAAGACAACAAAAGAGCGGTTAAAAAACTGGAATAATTTTGAGCAATTGAAAGAGGAATCTAAAAAATTAATTGACT
>CAUQGU010000079.1:0-7262 GCA_963517645.1 uncultured Haemophilus sp.
AAGAACAAACAAATTCTCTTTCTTCTATAAATTCCGAATCATCAACAATGACAGGATTTCCTAATAAGTTCAGGTGATGAATTTTATTACGTAGTGTCACGTAGTTGGATTTAAGCTTTTCACATTCTGTTAGAGAAATAATGTGATACTCAGCCATTGAATCAAAAATGCGGATATTATCAGACCATTTAGTTAATATTGGATTAACTGGGGCATTCGCGAGCATCAGATATTGGGCGATAAATTCAATATCGGTAATGCCACCACGATCTGTTTTGATATTAAAAAAGCCTTCTTTTGTATGAGATAAATGGTCGTACATTTTTTCACGCATTTCTCTTACTTCAATTTTTAGCTGATTGATATCTCTTTGAGCAGAAAGTACATTACAGCGAATTTTTTCAAATTCTGCTTTTAATTCAGTTTCACCAAAAATGGCACGACTACGGACAAGTGCCTGTTTCTCCCATGTCCAAGCTTCATTGAGTTGATAGTTTTCAAATGCTTGAAGCGAACAGCCTAGTAAGCCCGCATCGCCTGAAGGACGTAATCGCATATCAACATCGTAAAGTATGCCTGCACTGGTATTCATACTAAAGATACTGACAATTTTTTGAGCCAATCTTAAATAGAATTGATTGCTATCAATGGATTTTTTTCCACCAATGGTTTGACCTTCAACGGATTGGTATAAAAAGACTAAATCCAAATCAGATTTATAACCGAGTTCAATTCCGCCTAATTTACCGTAGCCAATGACTAAAAAGCCTTTTTCTGTTTTACCTACTAGATGTTCAGGTACACCAAAGCGTTGACTGACTTGTTGCCAAGCAAAATTGACAACCGCATCAATAATTGCTTCAGCTAGATAAGTGAGATGATCGCTTACTTTCATAACAGGCAATACGCCTAGAATATCAGCAGCTGCAACACGTAATAAAATAGACTGTTTGAATTGGCGTAACCCGTCAATAAATTGCTCTTCATCGTCTTGCGGTAATCGCAGCATATATTGCTTCAATTCATCAGGGTACTGTGTGAACGGTAATGGATTACGTAGTGCCTCAGTATTTAATAATTCATCGAGTAGAATAGGGTGGCGAGCCACTTGTTCGGCAATCATCTGTGATTGCGAACATAGTTCAATAAGCTGCTCAATGGCTTGAGGATTTTCTAAGAGCAATTCCAAATACGTCGTTCTACTCGCAATTTTATCGACAATATTGAGGATGCGTGGCAATAAAGTGCGGTAATTTTTTTGTTTAAATATTTGATTGAAGATATTTGGCAATAAGTGAGCTAAAACTTCTCGACCACGGGCGCCAATCACTCGGCGAGCAAGCCCCTCTTTGAATTGAATAAGTTTATCTAAGATATCGGAAATCGCGTCCTCGTCAATGTGATTATCGACCAGCATTTGTTCAATATCATCGATATCACCTTCTAAAAAATCAATCCACTGATTATTATCATCGTTACGTTCATCTTTTTCTTCACCAATTAATTCATCAAAAACTGACCGCACTTTTTGTTGGTGTGCTTGTAATGTTTGATAGAAATCATCCCAGTTTTCAATTGGATAAGATTTTATCGTAGCCTGATTGTTCTCATCTAAATAAGTGTATTCTCGACAAGCAATCATTAATCTAAGGCGATTTTCTTCATCTGTTGGCAGAAGTTGCGTTTGTTGGTCATCAATGGCTTGAAGCACGTTTTCAGTACGTCGTAGAAAGATATAAGCTTCTCTTAATTCATGATATTGCTGAGGCGTAATTAAACCAAGATCTCGTATTTCAGGGAGAAGTTTAAGCAATTCATGTTGTTGGAGTTTGATCTCACGTCCACCGCGAATTAGCTGAAAAACTTGCACAATAAATTCGATTTCTCGAATCCCGCCTGCGCCTAACTTAATATTGTCTTTTAAGCCACGACGACGCACTTCACGCTCAATTTTACCTTTCATTTCACGTAAAGCTTGAATCACACTAAAATCAATATAGCGTCGATACACAAAGGGGCGAAGTAATTGCTGTAAGTTTTTTACATTGGGATCTTGTTCATCAGCGCCTAAAATACGCCCTTTGATCATGGCATAGCGCTCCCAGTCTCGCCCTTGATCTTGGTAATATTGTTCCATTGCAGAAAAACTTAAGGCAAGTGCACCACTTTCACCAAAAGGGCGAAGACGCATATCCGTACGATAGACAAAGCCATCTGGCGTAAATTGATCCAACGCATTAATTAGACGCTGTCCTAAACGGGTAAAAAATTTGGCGTTATCAACGGCTCGTCTTGCTTCAACGGTTTCGCCTTGTGAAGGATAGGTAAAAATTAAATCAATATCAGAGGAGAAATTTAGCTCAAAACCACCTAATTTTCCCATGCCAAGAATATAGAGTTGCTGAGGGTTGCCATGTTCATCACAAGGCGTGCCCATTTCTTCGCAAGCTTGTTTGTACAGCCAGTCTCTTGCACCAATGATAAGACTCTCAGCAAGTTTAGAAAGACGAATAAAAATTTCTTCTACGGTGGCAAGATTCAAGCTTTGACAGAAACTGAGTTTCGCCATTTCTTGATTACGAAAATCTCGTAGCGTTTTGTAAAGCTGTTCTTCGTTTTGGGTAACGGAGAGTCGCTCAGCTAAACGGCTAGCATAATGTTGACAATCTGAAAATTGAGGAGGTGTTTGCCACCATTGGGCTAAAAAGTGCGGGTGTTTTTTTAAGACTTTTTCCAAGAAATCAGACAGACTGATGGCATAGTTGATTTGTCCGATTGGAGTCGTGAGATCTGTTGCGTCTCGCTCGATTTGTTGGGTTAATTCATCAAGATTCATTTCAGGGAAATATTGGCAAAGCACTTCGCCAAGTTGAATGAGTTTTTCCGTCGAAAGCGGAAGTGAAAGCGCCATAATTTACCCCTTAAAATGTTCGTCAATCTTGCGTAGTACGATTTCTTTGGCCTGTTGCGGTTGTAGACTATCTAGCCAATTTAATGGTGTTTTCCAGCCGCGCAGCCAGGTGATTTGTCGTTTGGCTAATTGTCGGGTTGCACAAATACCGCGGAAGACCATTTCTTCATGATCATAGTCACCACGTAAATATTCCCACATTTGTCGATAGCCCACACAGCGGATAGAAGGCAAATCAGGATGGAGATCTTCTCGTTGATAGAGTTTTTCAACCTCTTCTTGGAAACCTAATTCGATCATTTTATGGAAACGTTGTTCGATACGTTGATGTAACACCGCGCGATTTTCTGGTGCAATAGCAAATTGTAAAAATTGATAAGGCAATTCTTCGCCTTTTTGTTCGGTTAATTCCGTTAATGATTTGCCCGTTAAATAGAATACTTCTAATGCACGATTAATTCGCTGCGAATCATTTGGATTGATACGCTCTGCAGAAATAGGATCAATTTTTTGTAATTCTTGGTGAAGTGCTGGCCAGCCAAGTTTTTGCGCTTTTTCTTCAATCTCTAAGCGTAACTTTTCATCAGCAGATGGAAGGGGAGAAAGGCCTTCAATCAATGCTTTGTAATACAACATGGTACCGCCAACCAAAAGCGGAATTTTACCTTGCGCGGTAATATCAGCCATTTCTCTGAGCGCATCATCATGAAAATTCATCGCAGAATAACTTTCAGCGGGATCTAAAATATCAATTAAGCGATGAGGGGCAAGGGCTAGTTCCTCTTTAGAAGGCTTTGCCGTACCAATATCCATCCCTTTATAAATTAATGCAGAATCGACACTGATCACTTCTACTGGCAGGCTTTGACGCAATTGAATAGCAAGATCTGTTTTTCCTGAGGCCGTCGGCCCCATCAGAAAAAGTGCGGTTGGTTTGGAGTCAGTTTTTTGTGTCATATTACAAATCAGTTAAAAAAGGCTGCCAGTTAATCGGTTTCAGTAATGTATTAAATTTTTCTTGATGAGTTTTATTCAGTAAGCGTTCCGTTTCGCTTAATAAGCTGACTGCATCCGCTAACACCTCAATCGGTTTCATCTCTAGCGTCCGACAAAGTGCGGTCAGAAAATCAGGCATATTTTCTAGATGTTCAGCAAGCAGGCTCACCACACATTTTTGTAAATTTTGAGTACGTAAAACCGCAGGGACTTTGCTTAATGTGAGGCGTAACTGAGCTTCATTTTCAATAAATTCAAAACCACTTTTCTGAAAAAAAGTTTTTTGTTTTTTCCATTGTTCAAATTGTTTTTCATCTAAGCGAAAAATAATCGGAATGAGCAATGGTTGTTGTGAAATTTTACCTTGTTGTAAGGTTAATTCATAATTTAAGGTTTGCAATTTAGCTAATAACATCAAATAAAACTGCTGATTTTGTTGTAAAAGCAATGCTTTATTTTCAATTAATGCTAATGCGCGTAAATAGCCCGTTTCACTTGCCTGTGGAAGTTGTTGTTCAACGACAGGTGTTGTTAAAAGTTGAGAATTTTCCGCAGGACGTACTAATTCACCATATAAGCGTTGTTCAGTCTTTGTAGGTTGTTCACGATAACCATATGACGGAAGGTATTCACTACGGTTTGAAAAGTGCGGTCGATTTTCCGATTGTTTTTCACGAGATTGATGATAATTTGAGGCGAAAATATTTTGCCCTGCCGCTGCACGATTGGGTTTCGGTTCATAGTGGGTTTGATACGAAGGCGAAGGCTCTCTTGCTTCATTCATCACTGGGACTAAATCTAATTCAGTTTGAGGAATAGCATTGAGTGCATTTGTTACGCCTTGGCAGATAAAGTCATGAATTAAGCGAGCTTGATGGAAACGCACCTCGTGTTTTGTTGGGTGCACGTTGACATCGACATCATGTGGATTGAGATCGATAAATAGTACAAATGCAGGGTATTGCTCAGTATGCAAATGCTCCGCATAAGCTTGACGAATGGCGTGGGTGATCACTTTATCACGCACCATTCGTCCATTGATATAGCAATAGCTCAAATCATTTTGAGAACGTGTAAATTCAGGTGTCGCCACCCAGCCAGAAAGATGCAGATCATCATGTTTCCAATCAATACGTAAGGCATGTTGAACAAAATCATCGCCACAAATGGTAGCAACGCGTTTTAGTTGTTGTTCTTCATTTGCCGCAGGGCGGTATTGTCGAACAATTTTGCCGTTATGAGTGAGCGTAAAAGCGATATTAAATTTTGCTAAAGCAATTCGGCGAATGACTTCATCAATATGAGCAAATTCTGTTTTATCGGTGCGTAAGAATTTACGACGAGCTGGCGTGTTAAAAAAGAGATTCGCGACTTCAACTGTTGTGCCGATTGGATGAGATGCGGGTTTAATTGTGGTTTCCATCTCTCGTCCTTGTGCATAAACCTGCCACGCTTCATTTTGCTCAGCTGTGCGAGAGGTAAGTGTGAGGCGAGAAACCGAGCTGATACTAGCAAGGGCTTCACCGCGGAAACCTAAACTTAAGATGGCTTCGAGATCATCAAGATCGGCAATTTTACTAGTTGCGTGTCGAGCGAGTGCGAGACTTAATTCTTCTTTAGGAATACCGCTGCCATTATCTCGAATACGAATCAGGCTGGCACCGCCGTTTTCGATATCAATATGAATTTTATTGGCACCGGCATCAAGGCTGTTTTCCACCAATTCTTTCACCACAGAAGCAGGGCGTTCGACCACTTCACCTGCGGCAATCTGATTAGCCAGCTGTGGAGAAAGAATTTTGATTGCCATAGGATTCCTTATTTTTCTTTAAGTTTGATTTTTTGCCCAGTCACGACTTTGCCATTTTTCAATGTCGGGTTCAGTTTTAAAAGACGATTAACCGGTACATTGTATTCACGAGAGATGGCATAGATAGTTTGATCGGCTTTCACCGTATGGTAAAGTGGGATTTCTTTCTTGCCATTATCTTTCTTCTCATTTTCTTTTGAAGAAGCGTCTTTTTTATCGTTGTCTTTTTTCTCAGGCTCTTTTTTACTCTCGGTTTTTTCTTGTTTTTTATCTTTTTTAGAAACCGCTTTTTCAGCTTCAACAATCTTACTGTTTTTTCCTTTGTTATCGGCTTTGGCTTTATCATCCGATTTAGGTTTTTCTTCTACCTTTTTGCCTTTGCCGTTATCCGGAATTTTAATGGTTTCATTCAGCCAAAGCTCTTTACGTTTCAGTTTATTTAACTCAATAATTTCACTGACTTTTACATCATATTTGTTCGCTAGGCTACCAATGCTTTCACCTGGTTTTACTTTATGACGTACACCGCTGTCTTTGACATCGGAAGTGCGGTCTGATTTTTCGGTGTTTTTCTCTTCTTTTTTAGTTAGTTCTTCCGCTTTTTTGCCTTTGCCATTATCAGGAATCTTAATGGTTTCATTTAACCAAAGTTCTTTGCGTTTCAGTTTATTTAACTCAATGATTTCACTGACTTTGACATCATATTTATTTGCTAGGCTACCAATGCTTTCACCTGATTTCACTTTATGGCGAATACCGCTATCTTTCACATCGGAAGTGCGGTCAGATTGTTCATTATTTTTGTCGTTTGATTTTGTAGATTTGCTGTCTTGCTCATCACTAGGTGGAACAGCAATTGCTTTTAAATTACCATTGCGATAAGTGACTAAGCCTTCATAAATCATATAAGCAATACGACGACGATAAGCAATGGTATTCAGTTTTTGTTCTTCTTCCATATTAGAAAGGAAGCCAGTTTCCACCAGAACCGAAGGAATATCGGGTGAACGCAATACGCCAAGGCTAGCATGTTGTGGGGTGCTACGACTTAATGAGGTTACGCGAGCAAAGCGACGTAAAATACTGTTGCCAAGTTCATAGCCTGTACGTTGACTGTGACCAAATTGCAGGTCGAGTACAGTTTGATCTAAATATTTATCATTGTTATTGGAAAGTACTTTACCGGCTCCGCCTAAAAGCTCAGAGCGTTTTTCATCGTCTTCTAACCATTGACCCATTTCATCGTTGGCACGGCGATTGGATAGCACCCAAACAGATGCACCACGTTGGTCTGCATTAAGAGAGGAGTCGGCATGGATAGACACGAGAAAATTTGCTTTGTATTTACGTGCAATTTCAGAGCGTTCAGGCACGGAAATGTAGTAATCGCTACTGCGTGTTAAAACACCTTTGAAATTAGGATCTTTGTCTAGTAAGGCTTTTAATTCTCGAGCAATCGAAAGGGTGACATTTTTTTCATAAATGCCGAGATTTTTTCCGATAGCACCGGGATCTTTACCGCCATGGCCGGGATCAATGGCAATT
>CAUQGU010000080.1:0-7061 GCA_963517645.1 uncultured Haemophilus sp.
AAATCTGCACCTTAATCAGTTAGAAGATTAGTCTAACTTTTGGGGTGCAGATCAAGAAAAGTGCGGTGGATTTTTAATATGGATTAACTTATCAATGGCATTCGCCTCTTGATGCACGATCCGTGCGATAGCGCAAGCGTCCACGCTTGTGCTGAAGATATATATTTGAGGAAATCAAAAAGGCACAAGCGAAGGACGCTTGCGCCAGCAGGGGCAGATTCGATTGCCAAAGCACAGGCACACGCCAAAGCCGAAATTGATAAAATTGTGGCCGCACTTTAATCAGTAAAAAACGTAGCGTGCAACTTGTTGCACGAAATCTAAAAATGAGAGGAAAAATCCACCGTACTGAGAAAAGTGCGGTGGATTTTTAATATGAATTAACTTATCAATGGCATTCGCCTCTTGATGCACGATCCGTGCGATAGCGCAAGCGTCCACGCTTGTGCTGAAAATATATATTTGTGGAAATCCGAAAGGCACAAGCGAAGGACGCTTGCGCCAGCAGGGGAAATCTTAATAAAGAAGATTGAAAGTGTGATATTAAAGTAATATCATCCTCCTTAACGATGAAGGAGGTATTTATGCAATTAAGACAACAAGCTACATTAGGTGTTTGGGGAAAATGTATTGGCTTAAGATTGACAGGGAATCTTCGTACGGTTCCTCAATTTTCTGCTGGAGATACGGTGGATATAGAGATATCCCCAAATGGGTTATACATCTCAAAATGCCAAAAAAAATTGACTGAAGCTGATTTATTAAAAGATATAACAGCTTATGATGCCCATGCAGATGAGTTCGTTGTGGCGACGTTACCGCAGGAACTGGAATATTAATGATGTATGTACCAAAGAGGAATGATATTGTTTGGTTAGATTTTGAACCGACGAAAGGAAAAGAAATTGGGAAATATCGTCCAGCACTCATTCTAAGCCATGAAATTTATAATAAATCGACAGGGCTAATTATTTGTTGTCCTATTAGTACAAGCATTCGTGGTAAAGCAACCGAGGTTCCGATTGAAGGCTTGGAAAGCCCAAGTGTCGTTGTAACAACATTAGTTCAGACATTAGATTGGCGTGAGAGACATATCAAATTTATTAAACAAGCCGAGTCACAGATTTATGATGAAGTACTCAAACGAGTGATACTTTTATTGGGTGGCGAGCATTTATTAAAGTAAGAAAAGTAGGGTAATTGTGGTAAACAAACAGCAATTTGGATATAAAGTAGGGAAGTTATATCTTAAATTTAAACAATGGCAAACAATACGATAGCGAAGCGTCCACGCTTGTGCCGAAAATATATATTTGTGTAAAACAAAAAGGTACAAGCAAAGAACACTTGCGCCAGCAGGGGCGAAAACTTTTAAAAAGAATAATGCAATTAAAAATTTTCACAAAATAATTTAATAAAAAATGATAGATACCAAAAGGATATAGCAAATGAGCTTAGATTTTGATATATATTTT
The DNA here is from genome assembly GCA_963517645.1 of uncultured Haemophilus sp. Classification (GTDB taxonomy): domain Bacteria; phylum Pseudomonadota; class Gammaproteobacteria; order Enterobacterales; family Pasteurellaceae; genus Haemophilus_D. The sequence continues at coordinate 1,476 of CAUQGU010000080.1, forward strand.
AAAAAATCCGAATGTAATAGTGAGACTAATAAAATTATTGAAAAATTCTCTCCTATAATTCAGAAGGAGTTACACTTTTTTTATCAAAAATTTCCTTATACATTTCATGTCCATAAGGAAAAGTTTGATAAAACTAAGCCTATCAAAGTGAATCAAGTAGTTATAATCTTTTCTTTATATGCAAGTAAAGAAGGAGTAACTCTATATAAAAGTAAAGTAGGAGCAATTCACTTAACTTATATGGCTCACGATATAGGGAGATTAGGAGATGAGGTGGTACGTTATATTCATTCAATAGTTTCAAGTCTAAATAAGGCTCCTATATAATATTGCAAAAAAGTGCGGTCAAATTCCTAATCATTTTTCTAAAAAACACTCAAATGTCCGACCGAACTTTCCCTTAAATCACCCCTGATTCAATCCCCCAAAATCCCCCACTTCATGTTCTAACTGACTCATGGCAAGTAAGGCTTCCTGGGTTTGTTTGGCTTCTTCTTCATCAATGACGCTCATCGCAAAACCAACATGGACGAGAACCCATTTGCCCAGCAGAGGTTTGGGATCATCGCTGCAGATAAGGGAAATATTCACATCACGTTGCACACCGCAAACATTCACGGTGGCAAGTTGTAATGCGCTGTCGCCGATTTTGACAATTTGACCGGGTACGCCTAAACACATAATTCATTTACTCCGATTAAAAATTTTCGCTTATTTTATCATTGCTTTAAATAAATTGCGGCGATCTGGATCAAACGTCGCTTGTTTGGTCGGCATGGATAAAATCATGCGTAGGCAATCCTGTGTCAGTTGGATTGCTTGTTCGTTGGTAAGATTCGGATCAAGTGGGGAATGCAAGGAACAGCTTAAATATTGCGGTACAGTTTCAATGCCACTGACCGTGAAGGTAAGGGCTTTGTAAGGCAGTTGAACAGTGATTTTATCCCCTAACTCTCGCGGTTCCCACGTTTGTTGCGGGCCCGGAAAAATAACGACGCTAATCATCCACGGGGTTAACACCGAACCGACCCATTGTCCTTCAAATAAAACAAATTTCGGGCAGAAACATTCAATATTGTGATGAAAGAAGGGGAGATCTTGCATTTCAGGAACAATTTTTTGCATTTCAGCAAGGAAAGTCTCCGTTGGATTTTCTTCAAAGCCAGAAACAGAGTTTAAAAGTGCGGTCAAATTTTCAGATGTTTTTTCGTGTCGGTACATGGTTAACTTTTCACAAAATAGTGGCGTGCGTTCTATAACGTGTGCCAGAAGTATTAATAAAATAAGCACGCGTCAGAGACGCGCGCTATCAGTGGGTGTTTGTCAATATCAATAAGATTAAAGCATAGCAAGCGAAACTTTAAAGAAAGTTCCCCTCTTTCGTAAAGAGGGGTTAGGGGAGATTTAATACTTGTCTCTATTAATTAGGTCAAATCTCCCCCAGCCCCTCTTTTCTAAAGAGGGGTGTTTAAGTTCAAACCGTATTCTTTTACTACTTGATTCAAGGTTACAAAAACATTCGGTAATGCTTTTTGTATCGTTTCCGTTAATCCGATACCGGCTTCTAATGATTCCGGTTGGATACCGATGAGACAAAGATTTTGTGGAAATTCATCCGTCAGTTTGAGAGCGGAAAGTACATCACAAATACCAAGTTGATGTGGCGAGATTTTGCGTGAGAAAAATGTCGGCACCTGTTCATCGTGTAATACGATAATTTCACCCGGTTGCTTATTGGCAAGCACAGCATCGATAATAATCAAATGCTCGCGATTTGCCATCGCATCCAGTAATTCCATGCCACAAGTACCACCATCGATGATGTCAAAGTGCGGTTGAATTTCAGGGCGTTTTTCAAGCTCCTGCACAACACGCACACCGACACCTTCATCACTTAACAAAATATTGCCGACGCCAAGAATTAACGGCTTCATTACAACACCTTCACTTCAGTCACTTCGCCATTCTCTGTATTAACAACGTGTACGGCACAGGACATACAAGGATCGAAGGAGTGAATGGTTCTCACCACCTCCAACGGCTTGGTTGGGTCTGCTACCGGTGTACCAATAATGGAAAGCTCATAAGGGCCCATTTGGTCTTGTTCGTTACGTGGACCTGCATTCCATGTAGATGGTACAACCGCTTGGTAGTTTTCAATGCGACCGTCTTTGATCACAACCCAGTGAGAAAGCATACCGCGTGGTACTTCACCGAAACCAACACCACGGAATTCACCGTTTGCTGGAATATCCGTTTTGATATAAGCCGTCATATCACCTTTCGCGATGTTATCAATGAGCATTTGCCATTGAGCGCTTAAAATGTCGTTGATCGCACAGCAATGCACGGTACGACCGATAATACGTCCAAGGGTAGAATGTAATTGATCGGTAGTTAACGTGTTACCAGTCAATTTTTCATAAATGCCTTTTAATTCATTGAAGTGGTTGACAGTTGGCGTGTCATTCGCAGCCAAACCACACATTAAATAGGCGAGAGGACCCACTTCGACAACTTTACCGTAGAAGGTTGGTGCTTTTACCCAAGAGTATTTACCATCATCTTGCCAGCCGGTATATTTCGGACGAGTTAAGCCTGCCCAAGGTTCTAATGGCTCATCATCTTCGTACCAAGCGTGTTTACCACTCTCTTTAATGCCTTTTACAACGAACTCATCTTTTTGTTGGTCGATTGCACGGAAAGTCGATAAATCGCCGTTTTCGATATAACCACCTTTTAACATGAATTTAGAGTTATCTGCATCAATTGGGTATTCTGGTACAGATAAGTAGTTGCCTGATGTTTTACCTAAGCTTAACCATTCAGGATAGTAAGCCGCAAATACTGCCGCATCTACTTTATACACTTGGTTAATGAAGTCAGTTAAGCGGTCGATACAAGCTTTCACGAACATGAGACGTTCTTGGTTTAGTACCGCTTGGGAATCTAAGTTAATTGGGTTTGCTACGCCACCAATCGCCAAGTTTTGAATATGTGGTGTTTTACTACCAAGTAATGCCACCACGCGGTTAGCATCACGTTGACATTCAAGCGCTTGCAAATAGTGCGCGACGGCAATGAGGTTGACTTCTGGTGGAAGTTTCATTGCTGCATGACCGAAGTAACCGTTAGCGAAAATACCAAGTTGTCCGCTATCCACTAATGCTTGGATTTTTTTCTGTACGTTGCGGAATTCGTTAGCACTGTTTAATGACCATGTAGAGACACCTTTTAGCATATCTGCCGCTTTTTCAGGATCAGCTTTTAGTGCAGCGGTGATATCCACCCAGTCCATCGCAGAGAGTTGATAGAAATGCACGATATGGTCGTGAATGCTGTGTGCAGCCAGAATCATGTTACGAATGTACTGCGCATTGACGGGGACTTTCGCACCGATAGCATCTTCTACGGCTCGTACGCTGATAATCGCGTGTACCGTGGTACATACGCCACAAATACGTTGCATAATCATCCATGCATCACGTGGATCGGCACCTTTTACGATATTTTCCATACCGCGCCACATGGTACCAGAAGACCAAGCATTGGTGACAACACCGTTTTCAATTTCGCAATCAATACGTAAATGACCTTCAATACGGGTAATTGGGTCAATTGAGATACGTTTTTTTTCTGACATTATTCTGCTCCGCTAACTTTTTTGCTGAATGCCGCTTTTTCGGCAATAATTTTTTCTGAGTCTTCGGTATGTTTTTCTTTAAATACCGGTAATACAGGGAATAAACGAATGATTAAAATATAGGCACATACTTCAATAGATACGAAACCGATTGAAATAAGCAATTCTTCCGCAGATGGGAAATATTGATAGCCGTTGCCCGGATTGTACATGATAAGCGAGTAGTTCATCCGCCATAATGCCGCACCGAGTAACATGCTTAATGCCGAAATAAATAACCAACGGGAATCGGATTTTTTCTCCCCAAGGAAGAGGGTCAGTAATGGTAATACCATCAACCAGACTTCCATCCAGAACATCCATGCTTCAAATTTAGTTAATTTATCGAAACCTACAACCATTTGCAGTTTGTCGTGATAAATCAACTCACCAAAACGCACCGCTAAGAAACAGAAAATTAATCCTGCGGTAACGCGTGCCAATTGAGTAAATAAATGACGTTCATCTGGTGTTTTTCCTGCAAGACCCGCTTTAACTAAAGAACCCTCAAAAATCACAATAGAGAAACCCATAATGAAAGCTGTCAGCAAGGAGAGAATTGGTAGCGCTTCATAGCTTTGCCATACCGGATGGACTTTGTGTCCCGCTACAATCATCAAGGAACCCATGGAAGATTGGTGCATCATTGGTAATAAGGCACCCAAGGCAATGATGAAAAACATGATTTTATTGAGTTTATTAAACCATTTCTTTAAACCGAGGAAACCAAGCCACACCGGGGCAAATTCGAGAGTTACCACGATGATATAGACGGTCATACAAAATGCCGTTTCAAATAACACGGAATTGGTATTGAACTGTCCCGGAACGTAGAAATACGGTAAATGCCAATAACGCCCCATATCAATGGTAATAGATAAACCACCGAGGGAATAGCCGAATAAACTTGCAAGCAATGCCGGGCGTACAAGGGCGTGATATTTTCCTTTATTGAAAATATACACGGTCCAAGCGAGAGCCCAACCGCCACAGGCAAATCCTGTACCGACAAGTAAGTCAAAGGCAATCCATAAACCCCAAGGATAACCGCCATTAAGTGCGGTCACGGAACCAATACCAAAAACTAAACGTTTTAAAATTAATAAAACGCAAAGCACGGCAAGTGGTGCAAAAAAGAGAATTGCGGCAGAAACAAGGCGACCGCCTACCGGACGTGGATTACTCATGATGCTCATCCTCCGCTTCTTCGATTTCCTTGCGTGCCTGACGCATGGCTTCTTTTTGTGCTGCAATACGCTCAGCGATTTTATCGCCATGCATATTTTTGTAAGTCATAAAGGTTAAACCAGCCAGTGCGACTAATGGCAATGCTAAACCGCGATACAAGAAGTGTTGTAAATGCGCCGCACGAGAACCTGTCGCGACTTCATCTAAGTCTGGTAAACCAAGGTTAGCAAAAGGTACACCACTTAAGGCGAGCACCTGTGTACCACCACCTTCTTTTTCACCGTAGATATGATATTGATATGCCGGCACAGTGGCGCGGTATTTATCTGTGCTATTGACGTGTTGGCGTGGATAATCGTATTCAGTACCACGTAATAAGCTTAAACGGCGTTTAGCTTCCGCCAATAATTCTTCTCGTGTACCGAAAATAATGGCACCCGTTGGGCAAACATGGCAGCACCCCGGTAATTCGCCTTTATCCAAGCGTTCAACACCTTTTTGGTTACAGAGTTCACATTTGCTGATTTCACCAAATGGATTGTCGTAGTCGTATTTTGGTACATCAAAAGGACAACCTACCATGCAATAACGACAACCGGTACAAATGTCAGGATCGTATTTCACGATACCGGTTTTTGGATCTTTGGTGAGGGCTTGAACCGGGCAAACCGCAACACAGTTTGGGTCAACGCAATGCATACATTGTTTTTTCACGT
>CAUQGU010000081.1:0-6948 GCA_963517645.1 uncultured Haemophilus sp.
CGATTAAATCTACCGCTTGATTCAGGTTTGTTTGTCCCGCTAAATTTAAACAAAATGATTGTAGCTCGGCTGGTAATGCATTACGAATTTGCTCTCCTGCTTCCACATCTTTTGGTGAACCAAATAATTCCACGGCATAGCCTTTTTCAATCAGCATTTCCGCTAATTTAGCGTAATGATAATGCGGCCAACGTTTTGCCGGGCCAAATTCAGCTCCAGGACAGAAACCGATAACCGGACGTTCGCCTAAAAGTGCGGTCTGTTTTTCAAAGTTTTTTAAGGTTTCCGCTTGTTGAGTGGGATCAACGGTTAAATAAGGTTTTAGAACAGGAATATCTGCCGCTTTAGGTACCGCATTTTGCTCAAAAGCTAACGCTACATAACGCTGCACCATCATAGGATAATCACGTTTATTATTGCGTAAATCGTTAAGCAAGAAATAACGGCTTTCCCCTTTCCAACCACGACGTACCGCAATTTTTGCAAAAGCGGGAATAAAGGCTGATTTCAAGGAATTTGGTAACACAATCGCCATATCATATTGATTGCGCAATGCCTTACCTAAACGATAACGTTCACACAAGGCAAATTTGCCGTGTCCGAGTGGCATTTCAATAGCATGACGCACTTCTGGCATACGGGCTAAAAGTGGTTTACACCAATTCGGTGCCATCACATCAATTTGGCAATTTGGATATTGCTGTTTGAGTTGTTGATACAAACTGTGCGACATCATCATATCGCCGACCCAAGACGGGCCGATAATTAAAATATTCATGCTTGACCTTATAACAAAAGTGCGGCTAAAAATAAGACTAATTTTAACCGCACTTTATTCATTTTCTAGTATTGAACAACATTATTTGTTCAATATTTTTATTTATTTAACCACGCCATATACTCAGCTACACCTTCCGCTACAGTTTTAAATGGTTTGTCGTAGCCAGTTGCGCGAAGTTTCGTTAAATCTGCTTGAGTATATTCTTGATAGCGAGATTTTAAATGCTCTGGGAATGGAATGGTTTCCACTGCACCTTTGCCATGGAATTTAATCACCGCTTTCGCCACTTCTGCGAAAGACTCTGCATTGCCGGTACCACAGTTGAAGATACCCGAAATGCCATTTTGCCAGCACCAAATGTTGACTTGAGCCACATCACCTACATAAACGAAATCACGTCGGAAGTGTTCACTGCCTGCAAATAATTTTGGATTTTCGCCTTTCAGGATTTGGTTATTTAAGTGGAATGCCACACTCGCCATTGAGCCTTTGTGTCCTTCACGCGGACCATACACGTTAAAATAACGGAAACCACATACCGGTGATTGCGCTTCAGGTAAAATCGCACGCACATATTGGTCGAATAAGAATTTAGAATAACCGTACACATTCAATGGACCTTCAAATTCACGCTCTTCACGGAATTCAGTTTTGTCACCATAAGTCGCCGCACTTGATGCATATAAGAACGGAATTTGACGATCTAAACAGTAATGCAATAACTCTTTTGAATATTCGTAGTTATTGTGCATGATGTATTTGCCGTCCCATTCAGTGGTCGCTGAGCAAGCCCCTTCATGGAATACCGCATCGATATCACCTAAATCATCACCCGCAATAATTGACGCGATAAAGTCTTCTTTGTCGCAGTAATCTGCGATATCAAGATCCACTAAGTTAATGAATTTAGTCCCGTCTTTTAAGTTATCCACCACTAAAATATCTTTGCGTCCCATATCGTTTAATGCTTTAACGATATTACTGCCGATAAAACCGGCGCCACCTGTTACGATAATCATAATTCTGTCCTCTTTAAAATAAGTCTGTGTATTGTAATAGATTTTGTGCCGCTTAGCCAAAAAACTCTGTGAAAAACAACCGCACTTTTAAGCCCCAGTAACTTGTCCAGCCCGTTGTGGCCAAATCCATTTTTCCTTTATTTAAAATAATAATAGTTGGCGTCACATTCACCTGCCATTGCTCCGCAATCTTGCCATGAGGATCGTTCACCGTTGTAAACTGATAGTGATGCGTTTGTAAATAATCCTCCACGTCCTTATTTGACCCTGAACGCAGCGCGACAGAGACTACAGGATAGCCTTCTTCTGAAAGTGAATTAACCGCTGGCGAAGTATAACGACAATAACCACACCAACTTCCCCAGAAATAAATGATCGTCGGTTTAGCTTGATCTAATTGAGGTAAAAAGAAGGCATTCCCCTGTAAATCATAAAGTGCCGTCGCATTGATTTCAGGTGGAATATTGGGTTTACGAATAAAATCGAGAATACTGCTCACGATAATCAATGTCAGCAGGAGCGAAATCGCATTTTTTAATAAGGTTTTAAGTTTCACAATAAAATTTCATGATCTAGGATAAATGGATTGTAATCGATCAGAAAAGTGCGGTCAAAATTACAGATATTTTGCTATGATAACCACATCATTTAATAAGGAGAAAAAATATGGATAGTAAACAATTAGCACAATATATTGATCACACTGCCCTTACTGCTGAAAAAACAGAACAGGATATTCTTAAGCTCTGCGATGAGGCCATTCAATACGGCTTTTATTCAGTCTGTATTAATTCAGGTTATATTCCTTTAGCCAAAGAAAAACTCGCTGGCTCAAACGTCAAAATTTGTACGGTTGTTGGTTTCCCTCTTGGCGCCAACTTATCCTCTGTCAAAGCGTTTGAAACCCAAGAAGCCATCAAAGCGGGTGCGGGTGAAATTGATATGGTAATTAATATCGGCTTGATTAAATCAAATAAATGGGATGCTGTAAAAGACGACATTCAAGCTGTATTAACCGCTTGTCATGGCGTGCCACTTAAAGTGATTTTAGAAACGTGCTTACTCACCAAAGAAGAAATCGTAAAAGCCTGTGAAATCTGTAAAGCATTAGGTGTAGCATTCGTTAAAACCTCAACGGGTTTCAATAAAGGCGGCGCAACCGTAGAAGATGTGGCATTAATGAAGAAAACGGTAGGCAACATTGGCGTGAAAGCCTCTGGCGGTATTCGTGATACTCAAACCGCACTAGCGATGATTAAAGCGGGAGCTACTCGAATTGGCGCAAGCGCAGGCATTGCGATTGTAACGGGTGTTTCTGGTAATACCTCAAGCAATTACTAATCGATAATAAAAAAGGAGATTGAAGTGTGTGCTTCAATCTCCTTTTTAATCATCAAAGACTCAATTAAGCTTTAATTTGTCCTTTCAAGAAATCTAACAACTGCTCTTTTGCAATCATTTGTTTTTCACCAGTGCGGCGATTTTTGTATTCGATTTCGCCGTTTGCGAGATTTTTCTCACCAATCACTACCATGTGTGGCACGCCGATAAGTTCCATATCTGCAAACATCACACCTGGGCGTTCTTTACGATCATCAAAGATCACTTCTACACCTTGTGCTTGTAAAGTGCGGTACAATTCTTCGGCATATTCTTGAACGCTTTCAGATTTATGCATATTCATAGGCACAACGGCTACGGTGAATGGCGCAATTTCATCTGTTGGCCACACAATACCGCGATCATCAAAATGCTGTTCAATCGCCGCAGCGACCACACGCGTTACACCAATACCATAACATCCCATGGTTACGACCATTGGACGACCATCTTCACCTTGAACAGTCGCATTCATCGCTTCTGAGTATTTTTTACCTAATTGGAAAATGTGGCCTACTTCGATACCACGTTTAATCAATAAGGTACCTTTACCATCTGGGCTTGGATCACCTTCAACTACGTTACGAATATCCGCCACTTTTGGTAACGTCACATCACGTTCCCAGTTGATATTGAAATAATGTTTACCATCAATGTTTGCACCTGCACTAAAATCAGACACTAATGCCACTGAACTGTCAATAATCACGGGAATATTGAGATTAACAGGACCTAATGAGCCTACACCTGCACCAATTTTGGCTTTGATAACCGCTTCGTCTGCAAACTCAAATGGTGAAGCTACTTCTGGTAATTTTTCCGCTTTTATTTCATTTAATTCATGGTCACCACGAATGACTAATGCCACCAACGGTTGCTCTTCGCTTGCCCCTTTTACAATTAAGGTTTTAACCGTTTTCTCAATTGGTAAATTAAATTGTTCCACCAACTCAGCAATCGTTTTTGCATTTGGTGTATGAATTAATTCCATGGCTTTCGTTGGCGCAGCACGTTCACCAATTGCCACAGCCTCCGCTAATTCAATATTTGCAGCGTAATCAGATTCCGTAGAGAAAATCACATCATCTTCACCGCTGTTTGCTAACACTTGGAATTCATGTGATGCACTACCACCGATAGAACCGGTATCCGCTTGTACTGCACGAAAATCTAAACCTAAGCGATTGAAAATATTGCTATAAGTTTGGTACATCACATCATAAGTTTGTTGCAAGCTAGCATGATCCGCATGGAAAGAATACGCATCTTTCATGATAAATTCACGCGAACGCATTACACCAAAACGAGGACGCACTTCATCACGGAATTTGGTTTGAATTTGGTATAAGTTAATCGGAAGTTGTTTGTATGATGACACTTCGCGACGAACTAAATCCGTAATCACTTCTTCATGTGTTGGACCTAATACAAAGTTACGGTTTCCGCGATCCATAAAACGAAGTAATTCTGGGCCATATTGTTCCCAACGACCTGACTCTTCCCATAATTCTGCTGGTTGCACTACTGGCATTTTGATTTCAAGTGCACCGCTTTTATCCATTTCTTCACGGATGATTTTTTCTACTTTACGAAGCACACGCCAACCGGTTGGCATCCAGTTATAGAGACCAGAAGCAAGAGGACGAATCATCCCCGCACGAAGCATTAATTGATGGCTCACAATGGCCGCTTCCGCTGGGGTTTCTTTTAATGTTGAGAATAAATATTGACTTGTACGCATTGAATTAACCTTAGATTCTAAGCATTGAGAAAAAAATTGGTGAGAGTATAACAAAAAGTGCGGTCATTTTTAACCGCACTTTTTTCTGAGAAAAGATTATTTTCTCGGTAAGTATCTGACTGGATCAACAGATTTACCTTTATAACGGATCTCGAAGTGAAGTTTCACAGCATTGGTTCCTGTGCTACCCATTTTCGCAATCTCTTGACCCGCTTTCACTTCTTGTTGATCGCTAACTAAGATCTTGTCATTGTGTGCATAAGCACTTAAGAAATCATCATTATGTTTGATGATAATTAAGTTACCGTAGCCACGTAATGCGTTACCCGCATAAACAACACGACCACTCGCGGCCGCTTTAACTGCTTGTCCACGAGAACCACTGATATCAATCCCTTTGTTCCCCCCATCCGAGTTAGAGAAACCTTGGATCACGTTGCCTTGGGTTGGCCATTGCCATGCCACATTCGATGCAACAGGTGCCACAACGTTCGCATTAACCGGTGTATTGTTTGAGGTTTCCACTTGTGTTATCGTTGTCACTGGTATGCTAGGTGTATTGTTGGTAAACGCTGGTGTTGATGCGCCACCTGTTGCAGCACCTGATTTAATTGGACCAATTACCGTACCATCTGAACCAATTTGAGTACCGTTCGCACCTGGCGTATAAGTCACTTCTGGCTCAGCAGGGGCTGCCGGTGCAGCTGGTGCCGTTGTTTTCACTGGCACAGTCGTGGTAACCGTTTTAGTTGAACAATTTGAAATTTTTAACGTTTGACCTACACTTAAGCTATAAGGCTCTTTCATATTGTTCATGCTTGCCAAATCTTTCACGTCCATACCCGTCAAGTAAGCGATTAAGAACATGGTATCGCCTTTGTTTACTTTATAGGTGTTTCCTTTGTATGAACCTTTTTGAATTTGGCTATAATCTGGTGCGTTGGTATTTGGATTACGTGGCACGTTGATTGCACCTGAGCTGGTACAATCAGAAACTGTTTTAGTTACCGTTTTAGTTTGCGGTTGAACCGGTGCTGGAGCAGGCATTGGTTTAGGTTGTGCCGCAGCAGGTTGTTGAACCGGTTGATAAGTTGGTTGGAAACTTGGTTGTGGTGTTTGAGTTCCCGTTGGCACGCTATTGCCCATGGTATTTGGCATCGTATTTTGTTGGATTTCTGGCTGCCATGTACCGCTCGAATTATTATCAACAGGTTGCATTACGCCCGGAGAAAGTGTGCCATCTACATTTTCAATTGGCGCAGGGCTATTTGAACTACAAGCCGTTAAAATAGCGATACTCACAGGGAGCAATAAAAACGATCTTTTCATTTATTCTTCCTTTAACATTAAATTTATTTCATTTGATTTGGCATCGAATTTTTTTCAATTTCCGGCATAAAGCTACCACCGGCAACCGCTCCCGTTCCTTCTACGGGTTGCATAATACCATTAGGCAACGCATCGGGATCTTGTTTTTGTGGTTCTCCTGTACAAGCTGAGATCAGCAATGCACTTGAGATAATAAAGAGTAATTTATTCATAAAAAAGGTCATCCTGTTATTTTAAAATAAGATAAGCAATCACAGCCAGAGCAACCACACTCCAACCAATGATTTCAATGGATTTACGTAATTTCGCGGCGAATTTCTCTCCGCCCCATGCAGCCAGTTTTGCGACTAAAATAAAACGAGCAAAACGCGATACAAATGCGGTTATCACAAAGGGGATAAACGCCATTTGCATCACGCCTGCGCAAATGGTGAAAACTTTATAAGGAATCGGGCTAAAACCGGCAACAAAGACCACTAAAATGCCCCATTCTTTAAACCACGCCATAGCTTGTTCCCAAGCGGCTTGGTAACCCCATTGCTGAATATAACCTTGAACCCAATCAAAGGCATAATAGCCGATAGCATAACCAATCATTCCACCGACAACCGAAGCAATCGTGGTATAAAGTGCAAAACGAAATGCACTTTTCGGTTTTGACATTGACATCGGAATCAACATGACATCTGGTGGAACGG
>CAUQGU010000082.1:0-6857 GCA_963517645.1 uncultured Haemophilus sp.
TACCTGAAGATTCCCTTGATTATCAAAAAACCTTCATCGAAAGTTGTACCAAATCTGGTATTGAAGCTGTCGCCATTGATCCTAAACTTGCTCAAATTATGGAACCATCGGTAAACCCAGATTTAGTGGGGGCCGTTGTTGTGCCTGATGGTTCTATCGATCCTTTCCGTTTAACCGCCTCCAACGTGATGGATGCCACCGAAAATGGCGCGAAAATGTTCACTTATTGCGAGGTGAAAAACTTAATTCGCGAAGGTGGCAAAGTAATCGGTGTAGATGTTTACGATCACAAAAATCGTGTAAACCGTAAATTCTTTGCGCCATTAGTTGTTAATGCAGGCGGTATTTGGGGACAAGGCATTGCAGAATATGCGGATCTTAAAATCAAAATGTTCCCAGCGAAAGGCGCATTACTTGTCATGGGACACCGCATCAACAAACTGGTGATTAACCGTTGTCGTAAACCGGCGGATGCGGATATTCTTGTTCCAGGGGATACCATTTGTGTTATCGGTACAACGTCTAGCCGTATTCCTTACGATCAAATCGATAACATGGAAGTCACCCCGGAAGAAGTGGATATCTTATTCCGTGAAGGTGAAAAACTCGCGCCAAGCTTGCGTCATACTCGTGTATTACGTGCTTATGCCGGTGTGCGTCCGTTAGTCGCGTCAGATGACGATCCATCAGGTCGTAACGTAAGTCGCGGTATCGTGTTACTTGACCACGCAGAGCGTGATGGCTTAGATGGGTTCATGACTATCACTGGTGGTAAATTAATGACTTATCGCTTAATGGCTGAATGGGCAACGGATCTTGTTTGTAAAAAACTCAACAAAACAGCACGTTGTACGACCGCTGAGCGTCCATTACCAGGTTCAACCGAAAGCCGCGCAGAAACCAACCAGAAAGTGATTTCACTTCCAAGTACGATTCGTTACTCAGCCGTGTATCGTCATGGTTCTCGTGCCACTCGTTTATTAGATAAAGAACGTCTCGATCGTTCAATGGTGTGCGAATGTGAAGCAGTAACAGCGGGTGAAGTCCGTTATGCCGTTGATGAATTAAATGTCAATAACTTAGTGGATTTACGTCGCCGTACTCGTGTGGGTATGGGGACTTGCCAAGCTGAGCTTTGCGCATGCCGTGCGGCGGGCTTAATGAACCGTTTTGAAGTGGCAACACCTCGCCAATCTACCACACAATTAACCTCTTTTATGGAAGAGCGTTGGCGTGGTATTGAACCTATTGCATGGGGTGAGGCGATTCGTGAAGCCGAATTTACTTCATGGATGTATGGCAGTGTGTTGGGCTTAAATGATGTTCAACCGCTTGAAACTGACAAACAGCAAGGGACGGATAACAATGAATTTTGATGTAGTGATTATTGGTGGCGGCCTTGCAGGTTTAACTTGCGGCATCGCCCTACAAGAACAAGGCAAACGTTGTGTCATTATCAATAACGGCCAAGCGGCGATTGATTTTGCATCTGGCTCATTAGATTTATTAAGCCGTTTACCAAATGGTGCGTTTGTTAAAAATATTCCTGAAAATTTGACCGCACTTGCAGCTCAATTACCACAACACCCTTATAGCATTATGGGGGCTGAGCGCGTGTTAGCGAAAGCGCAAGATTTCGAAAAATTAGCAGAATCATTAAATTTAGATTTAATTGGCTCAAGTGCAGAAAATCATCTTCGCGTAACGGGTTTAGGTAGCTTACGCGGTGCATGGCTTTCACCAAATAGTGTGCCAACCGTGCAAGGCGAAAACCCATTCCCTTATAAAAAAATTGCGGTTTTAGGCATTGAAGGCTATCACGATTTTCAACCAGAATTATTGGCAGATAACCTCACGTTGAATCCACAATTCGCACATTGTGAAGTGAAAACGGGCTTTTTAAATATTCCAGAATTAGATCAGTTACGTGCAAATTCTCGTGAGTTCCGCAGTGTGAACATTGCGCAAGTTTTAGAATATAAACTGAAATTTGATGATCTTGTGGCTGAAATGAAAGAAGCTGCGAAAGGCACAGAAGCGATTTTCTTACCAGCTTGTTTCGGTCTAGAAAATCAAGAGTTTATGGAATCACTTCGCAAAGAAACTGGCTTGCCATTATTTGAATTACCAACCTTACCACCGTCTTTATTAGGTATGCGTCAACGTATTCAATTACGCCATCGTTTTGAGAAATTAGGCGGACTCATGATGAATGGTGATAGCGCATTAAAAGCACATTTTCATGGCAACAAAGTTCGTGCTATTCAAACGCGTTTGCACGAAGAGGAAGAAATCACGGCAGAACATTTCGTCTTAGCTTCTGGCAGTTTCTTCAGTAAAGGTTTAGTCTCTGAATTCGATAAAATCTACGAGCCCGTATTCCATTCTGACATCATCGGTGTGGCAGGCTTTAACAATACCGATCGTTTTACGTGGACTGATCACCGTTTTTCAAATCCACAACCGTACCAATCTGCAGGTGTGGCGATTAACGCGCAATGCCAAGTGCAAAAGAGCGGTCAATTTTTAACGAATTTATATGCGGTGGGTAATGTGATTGGTGGTTTCAATGCGCTAGAACTTGGTTGTGGTTCAGGCGTGGCAGTGGTAACAGCGCTTGCTGTTGCTGATGAAATTCTTCACAACACACATTAAGGAGGCGTTATGAACATTCAACAATTAATTGATAATGCAAAACAATCCCTTAATGCACCACAACATCATCATGCCTTTGATGAAAGCTTTGAGAGCTGCATTAAATGTACGGCTTGTACAGCGGTATGCCCGGTTTCGCGTCAAAATCCAAACTATCCAGGTCCAAAACAATCGGGTCCAGATGGTGAGCGTTTACGCTTAAAATCAGCAGAGCTTTACGATGAAGCGTTAAAATACTGTACCAACTGTAAACGTTGTGAAATTGCGTGTCCGTCTGATGTGAAAATTGGTGACATTATCGTTCGCGCAAGAAACAAATACCTTGCTCAACAACACAAGCCAGCCGTGCAAAAATTACGTGATGCGATTTTAAGTAACACCGATATTATGGGTTCACTTAATACACCACTTGCGCCGATTGTGAATACGATTACAGGCTTGAAAGCGACAAAATTTGTGTTGGAAAAAGCGTTAAAAATCAGCCGTCATCGTACGTTACCAAAATATTCCTTTGGTACGTTCCGTAGCTGGTATATGAAAAAAATGGTGGAAAGCCAACAAAAATTTGAACGCAAAGTGGCGTATTATCACGGTTGTTATGTGAACTACAATAATCCACAATTGGGTAAAGAATTTATTCAAGTGTTCAATGCTATGGACATTGGTGTGGTCTTATTGGAAAAAGAAAAATGCTGTGGCTTGCCATTAAGCGTAAACCAATTCCCAGAACGTGCGAAGAAAATCGCTCAATTTAACACCGATTACATCAGCAAAATGGTGGATGAAAATGGCTTAGATGTGATCAGTGAAGCATCAAGTTGCTCCCTAAATTTACGTGATGAATATCATCATATTTTAGGTATCGACAATGCGAAAGTTCGTCCGCATATTCACATGGTGACACCATTCTTATATCAACTCTTTAAAGAAGGTAAAACCTTACCGCTTAAACCATTGAAATTGCGTGTGGCTTATCACACCGCATGTCACGTGGATAAAGCGGGGTGGGCACCATACACCTTGGAAGTGTTAAAACAAATTCCAGGCTTAGAAGTGGTGATGTTACCATCACAATGTTGTGGTATCGCAGGGACATACGGTTTCAAAGAAGAAAACTATGAGGTTTCCCAATCTATCGGTAAAAACTTATTCGATAACATCAATGCAGGCGGATTTGATTACGTAATCTCTGAATGCCAAACTTGTAAATGGCAGATCGATATGTCATCTAACGTGACTTGTATCCATCCATTAACATTATTGTGTATGTCAATGAATCAAGTTTAGTGAAAAGAGCGGAAACTGATAAAAAAAAGTGACCGCTCTTTTTGTTATTCAATCCAATATGGAGAATTAATTATGCAAAAAATCTTCAAAGTTTCCTTACTTGCTGTGCTTTCATCCCTTGCGGTCAACAGCTTTGCCAGCACGGCAGAAGTGAAAGTGCTTGAGCCTCAATTAAATTACCAACAACTTCTTACTCAAAGACAGGTTGTGGATGAGTTGCTTGAACAAGCAGTGAAAATCCAAAACTCACCGGCTCGTGTTTCAAATGCAGGTTTTACCGCGAAACTTCCTTCCAATATGGAGCGTATTGCGGATCTTTTATTAGAAGCGTATAAGCTTGAGCCTTATCGTGTGGATTTTTTGTTTGGTGCAGCGAATGCTAATATTTATAACGGCAATACCGATAAAGCCATTGAGCTTTATCAAAAAGTGCTTGATGTGGCGCCAGATGATGTGAAAGCACATACTTACTTGGCTGCATGGAATCGTTTTAAAGGCAACCAAGCGGAAGCGACAAAACATTTAGAACGCTTAAAACAACTTTCCCCAGAAAGCGCAAGCAAATTAGAAAAAGTCTTTGCTGTTATTGATAAAGCGGCTAACCAGCCAATTACCGATAAACTCGAAACCAAGTTACCGGCGCAATCGGCGATTATTACGTTGGGATACGCTTTAAATCCAGATGGCAGCATGCATGACATTTTGGTGCAACGTTTAGAGAAAACCTTAGAAATTGCGAATCAAAATCCAGATGCGTTAATTATTGTGACGGGCGGTGTGCCACAAAATAATAAAACCGAAGGGGATTTGATGAAGCAATGGTTGATTGAGAAAGGCGTGGATGCAAGCCGTATTTATTCTGATAACTATGCACGTTCAACTGTTGAAAATGCGCTTTTCTCTCGTTACTCTTTAGCGAAACATAAAATCAAACATGCTGTGTTGATTAGCTCGGGTAGTCATGTTCGTCGTGGACAAGCGTTATTTGAAATTGCGACGCAAGAATCCGGTCCACAAGGTATTGTGATTGAAACGGTCGCAGCATTAGATAAACCGTTAGATCAGCTACAAAAAATTACAGAGAAAGATTTGCTGGGTATTTATCGTGACAGCTTAAAAACCATGGGATTGCCAATGTTTAATAGCGGGCCATTGCAAGATTAATTAATCTTTCCAAAAACAAAAGTGCGGTGAAATTTCACCGCACTTTTTTATCTTCTCGTTCGATTAAAGAATATGTTGATATTGTTCTAACATTTCTTTTGGCCATACGCTTGATTGCACTTCACCAATGTGTTTTTTGTGAAGTAAAAGCATGGCTAAACGAGACTGACCGATACCACCACCGATAGTGAGAGGTAATTTGCCGTTTAATAAATCTTGGTGCCAATCCATTTTTAAGCGATCTTCATCGCCGGTTAAACCAACTTGTAAACGCAATGCGGATTCATCTACACGAATACCCATTGAAGAAAGCTCAAACGCTTTACCTAACTCAGCGTTCCACACCAAAATATCACCGTTTAAACCTTTGTAGCCGTTTTCTGATTCAGTTGTCCAGTCATCGTAGTCTGGTGCACGACCATCATGTGGTTTACCGTCTGATAATTTGCCACCGATACCAATTAAGAACACGGCACCATACTCTTTACAAATGGCGTTTTCACGCTCTTTGCTTGAAAGATCTGGGTAGCGTTTCACTAAATCTTCACTGTGAACGAAGGTGATTTCTTTTGGTAAGCTTGATGGGATGTCAAAGCGAGCTTCTACGGCTAATTCAGTTAAACGGATTGCACGATAGATAGAACGTACAGTTTCTTTTAAATAAGCAAAGTTACGACGACCTTCAGGAATCACTTTTTCCCAGTCCCATTGGTCCACATAAACAGAGTGAGTTTGATCCAATGAATCTTCATCTGGACGTAATGCTTTCATATGAACAAATAAGCCTTCACCTTCTTTGAAATGGAAACGTGCGAGAGTATGGCGTTTCCATTTAGCTAATGAGTGAACCACTTCATAAACCGCATTTGGGATACATTTCACGTTTACTTGAACCGCTTTCTCAATACCTGATAAGTTATCTTGCATACCGTTGCCAACTTCACTAAGGATTGGACCTTGTACTTCGATAATGCCAAGTTGTTCAATCAAGTTTTGAGTAAAGGTGTTCTTCACAAAGCTGATTTCTTGTTGTTGTAAAATAAACGTCTTTTTCATATTTATCCTTCTTTTTATAATAACCGGTAAGATTTGTTGTGCATTATTCAATAAAATGACAAATTATTTCAAGTAATTTCTTTACATTGTTTTAAATGTTGAATATTATCAAAAATAAAGAAGATATTTTGAAAAAGATCTAATAAGGAGTGTTTTATGAACAATATCGATACACTTGATCGCCAAATTCTCCGTGTACTGACTAAAGATGCTCGTACACCTTATGCAGAAATGGCCAAAAACTTTGGCGTAAGCCCGGGTACAATTCATGTTCGTGTAGAGAAAATGCGTCAGTCTGGCCTGATTGAAGGGACAAAAGCGATTATTGATGAGCGTAAGTTGGGTTACGATGTGTGTTGCTTTATTGGCATTATTTTGAAAAGCGCAAAAGATTACGAAAAAGTGATTAAAAAACTCGACACTTTTGATGAAGTGGTGGAAGCCTATTACACCACAGGTAACTATTCGATTTTTATTAAAGTGATGACGCACACCATTGCTGAATTACATTCCGTGTTGGCGACTAAGATTCAGCTGATTGATGAAATTCAATCGACGGAAACCTTGATTTCTATGCAAAATCCTATTTTACGAGACATTAAACCTTAAATGTCATCGAAACAATACAGGCGTGTTTTATACACGCCTTTGCTTTTTTTGATTAACGATAACGATCGAGGAATTTGTAATAGAGT
>CAUQGU010000083.1:0-6747 GCA_963517645.1 uncultured Haemophilus sp.
TTTGCCCGAGTGGTGGAATCGGTAGACACAAGGGATTTAAAATCCCTCGCCTTTCGAGGCGTGCCAGTTCAAGTCTGGCCTCGGGCACCATTTTAAAGACAATCTACTCTTTAAAATCCATCAAATAAATCATATTGTTGGGTCGTTAGCTCAGTCGGTAGAGCAGCGGACTTTTAATCCGTTGGTCGAAGGTTCGAATCCTTCACGACCCACCAAACCAATCAATATTTTCAAATTGATTTCCTAGCGTATCATTTTTTTGTGTAAATGTTACTTCATTCAAGTAAATGAATTGTGAATACTAGCTACTTTTTAAAAGTAACATCATCCTACTCTTACCTGCTCTAATATCCCTAGCAAAAGCAAAAATGTTTCAATGCAATTTTTAATCTCTTTATTAGCTTACCTTTAAAATGCATACACAATGTTAAATCCGATAATAAACCATAAACGAATAAGTTGAGACTATGTTATAATTAACTCGTCTTTCATTAGCAAATTAGGTACCCCATGAAAAAACTACTCTTTATACTTGCCGGCATATTAACAATCACGGCTTGCTCTCAACCCAAAGATATCTATTTTAACGGATCCGAGGGATCTCACTCTGGATTAAAATACGATAAAACAACGAAAACCATTGGGATAAACCCATAGTTCTCTAAAAAGTGCAGTGAAACTGCATTTTATACTGTTATACACAGATTATAGAAAAGATTCTCCTATAAGCCTTTCACAGGTTCAAAGGCATCATGTTAATCTCAGAGAAAGATAATTTTCATTCTTTCTTCCATAATAAAAAACCGAGCATAAGCTCGGCTTTTTTATTCGTCTTGCAAAAATTAGTATGCTAACACAGCACGACGGTTTTTAGAGTAAGCAGCTTCGTCATGACCTAACACTGCTGGTTTTTCTTCACCGTAAGAAACGGTAGAGATTTGGCTACCTTGAACACCTTTAGAGGTTAAGAAGCTTTGCACTGCGTGCGCACGACGTTCACCTAATGCCATGTTGTATTCTGGTGTACCACGTTCATCGGTGTTACCTTCAACACGAACACTTGTTGCTGGGGTAGCTGTCAAGTATGCAGCATGAGCATCTAAGATTTGAGCATATTCGCCTTCAATATTGTATTTATCAAAACCGAAATATACAGTGTTATAACGTTGTTGCAAATCTTGAACAGAATAGCCGCCAAAAGTTTGGCCATTACCATTACCGTTACCGTTTTCAGTTTTATTTGAAGATCCGCAAGCTGCTAATACAGCTACAGAACCAGCAACTAACAATGCTTTGGTTAATTTATTCATTGAATTCTCCTTGTTTATTTAGTTAAGTATGGTGACCAAGCTGGAAATTTCACTTGTCCATCATTTCCTGGTAAACGTGCTTTAAAGCGTCCGTCTGTGGACACTAATTGTAACACCTTTCCCAAGCCTTGGGTAGAGCTGTAAATAATCATAATACCATTAGGTGAAATACTTGGACTTTCATCTAAAAAAGTTGAACTTAGCACTTCGGAGCTACCTGATGCCAAATCTTGTTTCACGATGCTATTACTTCCATCTACCATCACTAACGTATTGCCATCTGCGCTGATTTGGCCACTACCACGTCCACCAACTAAAGATACACCGCCACCGGTTGCACTCATACGGTAAACTTGCGGAGAGCCGCCTCTGTCGGAGGTGAACACGATTGATTGGCCATCAGGCGACCAAGATGGTTCGGTATTATTACCTGCGCCACTGGTTAACTGAGAAACCTGTCCACTACCCAAATTTATTACATAAATATTTAATACGCCATCTTTTGAAGACGCAAAAGCTAATCTTGAACCATCCGGAGAAAATGCCGGCGCCCCATTATGTCCAGGGAATGAAGCGACGACCTTACGCGCCATGGATCCTAAATCTTGTAAAATAATTTGCGCTTTTTTATTTTCAAAAGAAACATAGGCAAGTTTTTTGCCGTCAGGAGACCATGCCGGAGACATAAATGGCTGAGAACTCTTATTAATAATGAATTGATTAAATCCATCATAATCTGCTACGCGAACTTCGTAAGGCTGAGAGCCCCCATTTTTTTGTACAACATACGCAATACGGGTTCTAAATGCGCCACGAATACCGGTTAATTTTTCAAAGGACTCATCGCTCACCGTATGAGCACCATAACGCAGCCATTTTTGTGTCACCGTATATTGATTTTGTGAAAGAATCGAACCGGCACTTCCCATGGTATCCACTAATTGATACGCAATATCAAAGCCTCCATTGGATGGGGTAACTTGCCCAACAATAACCGCTTCAATACCTTGTGCAGACCAAAGTTGAGGATTCACCTCCGCAGCTGACGTAGGTTGTTGAGGCATTTTCCCCACTGGCATAGGATTAAATTTTCCACTATTGCGCAAATCGTCAGAAATGATTTGCGCAATATCCGCCGGGGCACTGCCCGGTCCGTTCCACTTAAAAGGCACGACAGCGATTGGACGAGCAGAATCCATCACTTCGTCAATCACGATACGAACCTCCGCTCGAGCAACGGATGTTAGCCCTAACAGCATGATACATAAACTAAAAATTCGAATAACAATTTTCATTTGTTCTCCTATCGTTTTAAAAACGCAATAAAAAATTACCGCACTTTTCTTGGGTCAAATCCAAGTGTAAAACTCTTAAACATTTGATACTCTTCCGGTGTTGGTGCTCTACGCATTTTTTTCGCTTGTGAAATCGCATTTAATGCTGCAGCACATAAATCGTTTGGCCCGGATTTTTTCTCATATGACAAAATAGTTCCATCACTCGAAATTTCCATTTTAATATCGCAAACTTTGCCGATAAATCGATTATCGCCACGAAAATACGGTTTTATCGAAGAATAAACAATGCCGGCATAGGCCGAGCCGGTTTTACCACCGTCGCCCGCCCCCATTGATGCACCTGCACCAAGGCTTCCTTGTTTATTTGCATTACCACCTCGTGTTGCGCTACCTCCACCGATGTCACCACCGTTAAAGAAATCATCTAGCGCATTTTGATCTGCTTTCCGTTGAGCATCGGCTTTCGCCTTAGCTTCAGCCTCTGCCTTCGCTTTTGCATCTGCTTTTGCCTTGGCTTCCGCTTTTGCTTTCGCTTCGGCATCCGCCTTTGCTTTAGCCTCTGCTTTTGCCTTAGCTTCTGCGTCCGCTTTTGCTTTAGCCTCAGCTTGTGCCTTAGCTTCTGCATCGGCTTTTGCTTTAGCCTCGGCTTTTGCCTTAGCTTCTGCATCGGCTTTTGCTTTCGCCTCAGCTTTTGCCTTAGCTTCCGCATCCGCTTTTGCTTTAGCCTCTGCGTCAGCTTTCACCTTGGCTTCCGCTTCAGCCTTTGCTTTAGCTTCTTGTTTTGCTTTTTCAATAGCTGCAGCCTTCGCTTTTGCCTCTTCTTCCGCTTGTTTTGCCGCAGCAGCTAACCGTTTTGCTTCAGCATCTGCTTTTAATTTAGCCGCCTCAGCAGCTTGTTTAGCCTTAGCTTCCTCAGCTTGCTTTTGTTTTTCAAGAGCTTCCAGACGGGCTTTTTCTTCCTGCTGTTTTTTCTGCTCAGCTAATAATTTTTGTTTTTCCTGCTCTTTTTGTTGTTCCAGTGCTTTTTGTCGAGCAATTTCTTCTTGGCGTTGTTGCTCTTCTTTTAACGCCTCTTGTTGTTTTTGTTCTTGTTGTTTTTGTTCTTGTTGTTTTTGTTCTTCCTGTTTTTGCGCTTGTTCTTCCTGTTTTTTATCTTCTAAAGATTGTTTTTTTTGCTTTTCGGCTTGACCTTTTTTCTGCTGTTGAATTCGACCCCATTCTTGTGCGGCAGAACCGGTATCAACCATGACAGCACCAATCACTTCGCCATCATCACCTTCTCCCCCGCCCATAATATCAACGTTATGATAGAGCGAGCTCAAAATTAATAACACAAACAAAGCCAAGTGCATTATGATCGAAATCACAACGGCATTAACATCGCCTTTTTGTCGCTTATTCTGCACACTCGTTACCTATATTTATTAAATGGGATTTGTCATTAATCCAACTGATTTAATGCCGGCAAGGTGAAGTAAATTCAGTGCTTTAATCACCTCTTCATAAGGCACATCCTTTGCACCACCAACTAAGAACATCGTATTGTTATCTTTATCAAACTCTTGTTTTGATAATTGGGTAACCATATCTTCAGTTAAATTTTCTGTACGGTTACCACCAATTGAAATGGAGTACTGCCCCACACCCGATACCTCTAAAATAACCGGTGTTTTGTCTTCAGTAGACACATTTTGGCTTTGCACGGCATCCGGCAATTCAACTTCTACACTTTGACTAATAATAGGCGCCGTAGCCATAAAAATTAAAACCAATACTAAAAGCACGTCCAAAAATGGCACAATATTGATTTCAGATTTGATATCGCGACGCTGACGACGATAAGACATATCAACCCTCTAAACTGAGAATTCTAAAAACAGCTAAAATAATGACCGCACTTTATCAAAATGCGGTGAGAACTCGTTACAATTAATTATGATGCGTTTTACCAAACACTTGACGATGTAAGATCGTTGTAAACTCATCAATAAAATTGCCGTAGTTTTGCTCTAATTTATTTACACGTAAACTTAAACGGTTATAAGCCATAACAGCCGGAATCGCCGCAAACAAACCAATCGCTGTTGCAATTAACGCTTCGGCAATTCCTGGTGCCACCATTTGCAATGTCGCTTGTTTTGCTCCGCTTAACGACATGAATGCGTGCATAATCCCCCAAACCGTACCAAAAAGACCGATATATGGGCTAATGGATGCGACGGTTGCCAAGAATGGAACGCGCGTTTCAATATCTTCAATTTCGCGATTCATAGATAAATTCATTGCACGGGTACTTCCTTTAATGATAGCTTCCGGTGCATCTGGGTTTGCTTGTTTTAAACGCGTAAACTCTTTAAAACCAACATAAAAAATCTGTTCGCTACCGGTTAATCCATCACGACGATTAGACAACCCTTCATATAATTTATTTAAATCCTCGCCCGACCAAAAGCGTTCTTCAAATACCATGGATTCTCTTAAGGCTTTTGTTAACACACGGCTACGCTGAATAATAATTGCCCAAGAGGTGATTGAGAAAGCGATAAGAATCAGAATCACTAACTGAACAACGATACTCGCTTTTAGAAACAAATCTAAAAAGTTTAACTCTGCGGTCATTATATGCTCCGAAAATAATTTATTTATATTTGATGAGTTAGCATTGTCTTGATTACCTGTGGGATCGCAACAGGTTTCATTTTTCCAAGATCAACATAGGCTACCTTTACAGTAGCCTGACACAACGTTAATTCATCTCGTTTAATTGCTTGAGAGAAAATGAGAGAAGCCCCTTTTATTTCCGTAATACTGGTTTCAATATGTAATAAATCATCCAATTTTGCCGGAATTCGGTAATCCACATTCATAGATTTAACGACAAAGGCACTTTTATTTTCCGCTAACAATACTTGTTGAGAAAAATTAAATGTTCTTAAATATTCTGTTCTAGCACGCTCTAAAAAATGCAAATAACGTGCATGATAAACGACTCCGCCTGCATCCGTATCTTCATAATAAACACGAGCAGAATAATGAAAAACACTTTGTTCCAATTTTTCTTATCCCTAACCAAACTTCAAAAGGCAAGAAGTTGGCTATTTTAAAATGCTACAAAATGATTAGCAAGTAGCACTCATAAAAATATGCGTTGGATTATCTCTAAGTGAGTAGATTGTTAAACAGTGCGATAATTGCTGCAACATAGCCGAACCATGGCATAAAAATTGCGCGCCAAAAAGCAGCTCGAATATCAAAACCGATACCATGAATCCATAAAATAACAACACCCCAAATCACTGCCAAAACATAATAAAATTCAACCGCTCTTAGCTGTGTTGAGAATTGATTGACATTTAAAAAGAAAAAAATCGTCAGTGCCAATGCTAAAACAAATGAAAGGGTTCGTAATGAACCCTTATTTGCTAATTGATACAATGCGTTAATCATGCATTACTCGTCGAATTGACCTGAACGCTCTTTGTTCATTGTAATTTTTGCACTTACGCCTATCGCGAATAAAACACCGATGACCCAAATTGCATATAACATATTATTCTCCTTAGTATAAGGTGTTTTTATTGTCTTCAACAAAGCTTTCATCTAAACGACCAAACATTTTGTAGTATGACCAAATAGTGTAAAGCAATGAGATACTCACGAAGACTAATGCGAGATAGAACATTAACGTTAAGGTTAATTCACTTGAAGTCGCATCCCACATTAACAAGCTTTGTGCCGGGTGAGTACTTGAAGGCATCACAAATGGGAACATGGATACTGCCGCCGTAATAATCACGCCTGCCATGGTTAATACAGAGAAGAAGAACGCAAAACCACAACGATTTGCTTTAGAGGCAACCACATTTAATAAGGCACCAATAACAACTAATGCTGGGAAGATCCACAAAGCCGGAGTCTCGTTGAAGTTCTTGAACCATGCACCAACTTCAACCGCCACTTCTTTGCCGGCGGCCGGAGAAGATGGGGCAAAGTGATCCAATACGCTGGTTACAACATAACCTTCTTTAAAGGAAAGCCATACGCCCGCAAGAACAAAGGTAATTAATGTCACTAATGCGCCAACTTGGGTAATGGCTCTTGCACGATTGCGCAACTCTGCCGTTGTTTTCATTTGTAAC
>CAUQGU010000084.1:0-6468 GCA_963517645.1 uncultured Haemophilus sp.
AGTGCGTAAACACGTTATCTATAAAGAAGCAAAAATCAAATAATTTTGCTGATTTAAAAAAAGCCCGACATTGTTCGGGTTTTTTTATACCATAAATTCATTACTGAGATTATCTATGCCTGAACTTCCTGAAGTCGAAACTGCCCTACGCGGTGTCAGTCCCTATTTGAAAGGTTTTACCATTGAAAAAATTGTAGTGCGCCAACCACAATTACGCTGGGTTGTTTCTCCAGAATTAACAACGCTCAAAAACGTCAAAATTTTGGATACTTCTCGTCGTGCGAAATATCTCATTATTCACACAGAAAAAGGTTACATCATTGGCCATTTAGGGATGTCTGGCTCCGTTCGAATTGTGCCTCATAACAGTCCTATTGATAAACACGATCACCTTGATATTGTGATGAATAATGGCAAATTACTGCGTTATAACGACCCTAGACGCTTCGGTGCGTGGTTATGGACTGAAAGCTTAGATGACTTTCATCTTTTCCTAAAACTTGGTCCTGAACCACTTTCAGATGAATTTAATGCCGAATACCTTTTTAAAAAATCACGCAAAAAATCGACCGCACTTAAAACCTTTTTAATGGATAATGCTGTCGTCGTGGGTGTAGGAAATATTTATGCCAATGAAACGCTCTTTTTATGTGGTTTGCACCCAATGAAATTAGCCGAAAATCTTACGCGAAACCAATGTACCTTACTCGTTGAAACAATTAAAAACGTATTAGCGAAAGCCATTACACAAGGTGGAACAACATTAAAAGATTTCTTACAACCTGATGGTCGCCCCGGTTATTTTGCGCAAGAATTGTTAGTTTACGGAAACAAAGACAAACCTTGTCCAAAATGTGGCACTAAGATTGAAAGTATGATTATTGGACAACGCAATAGCTTTTATTGCCCATATTGTCAGAAAAAGAAATAGGCGTTATGCACGCCTATTTTTTTAGAAAAAGGTGCTCCAGAAATGAGAAATCGGCATGGCGAGAAAAAGAGCCGGCAACATATTCGCCACATGGAACATTTGGATATTACAAATGCGAAAGCCCGCAGCTATCATTAGCATACCGCCTACCGCAGCAAAATCACCTCGCATTTCAGGTGTCACAAAAGGAATAATAAATACCGCAGAATAAGCTAAGATCACTTGAACTAATGTTTGTGGCACAAAAATACTTGCTACAGAAACGCCGAGTGATGTGGCAAAAATCATCGCGGTGAAAAAATCTAGAAAGGATTTCACAATAAGAATATCAAAATCACCTGTCATCCCCTCATTCATCGCCCCGAAAATTCCCGTTCCACTAAATGAAAATAAAACCACAATCGCAACAAATTTAGACAAAAACTCTTCTTGGTTATGCATGCTACTTGGTGTATCAGGGAACATCCTTTCAACAAGGCCTTTAGCCGATGAGGCGAGCTTATTGATCCCGTGCTCTAATAAAAGCAACTCGCCAATTATCGTCCCTAATAACACCGATAAAATCATTGCTGGCATATTGGTGGTTTTCGCCACCATCACAATACCCATGCCCATCGAACACAAGCCAAAGACTAAGGTTAGATTAGTGCGTAAACGCTCTGGAATGCGTCCACCGAGCGCCGCACCGATAACTGCACCACTGATAATCGCCAGTGCGTTGATATAAGGTCCGATAATCATATTCTTCTCCGAGTTGGCTTACCCTATTATACGAAAAACGCGATGAAAATCGACCGCACTTTTGGCAATAAAAAAGGCATGGTTTCCCATGCCTTTTGTTTATTAACGATAAATTACCAGTGGTAACCTGCACCAACTGCTACACCCACTTTACCTTGTGTATCGCTAGTACCGGCTAAACGAATAATAATTTTACCGTTATCTGAAATACGTGACATACCTAATGCCACTGCATTTTGACCTTGGTAATTACCCGCTGCCACAGATACCATGCTCTTACCTGGAATGTAAGCTTGTGGTAATTGAGACGCCGCTAACGCACTTGCGGTACCCGCATTTACACGTTTACCTAACTTGTTCACTTGACCATTTAAGTGGTTGATCTTGTTATTCATGTCAGCTTTTACTTCGTGTAATTGGCTACCGTTTACCGCATCAGTACTATCTGCCGCAATGCGTCCTGGTGCAACATTGGTAATTTGTTTATTACCTGCATCAATACCATTTTTAGTCATGCTTGGACCGTTTTTAATGGTTACACCATTGCTATCAATCACAGTATCACCCGCGGTGAATTTATTCGCTGTTACGCTTTCCACTTTAAGGTTTTTCTTAATAGCTACACGAACATTACCACTCTTATCAATGTTTGTCATCACATTATCGCCACCATCAAACTCACTCCAGTTTGTGTTGCTATCTGCGCCTTTCACATTGACTTGTCTATTTAATTTCGCATTGTAAACGTCGCCTACGTTTGCACCAAATTTTAAGCCATCACTTAATGTTGCAACAGTTTCACCGTTTACCTCTAAACGAGGTTTCTTAGTTTTATCATCACCATCTACACCAGCAGGTCCCTCTACGTTCTTAATCGTAAGTGGTTTTGCACCATCTTTACCCGCTAGACTGATTGAGCCATCTTTATTAACTGATACATCACCCGCTTTTAAGCCATCTTTTGTTAAAGCAACATCATCACCAACTTTTACACCTTCTTTATTTAAAACGGTATCGCCAGCTTCTACGCTATCAACTTTGATGTCTTTGTTTAATTTAACTTTAACTTCATCATCTGATGCTTCAGTAGTGATATTGTCATCACCTTTAATCGTAACAGTAGAACCCAATTTTTCCACATTAGTTGAACCGCTATCACCGTTAAAAGTTAAACCTTTTGTGTTTACCGTAGTATTCGCATCCACACCTTGTTTAATGTCATCTTTGGTTTTTTGAGATAAATCAAGATGATAGTTCGTTACAGAAGCGTCGCCAACATCTTTTGCACCTTTGTTTTCTACTGTTAATGCATCAGTAGTTGTCACATTTGCAGAGGTATCTACAGCATCAATTTTGTAGATGGTTTGTCCATTTGCACCTTTTTCTGGTGTAACACTTGTGTTTTTACCAGCTTTAACCTCTGTTTTAGCCGCATTTAACTGAGAAACATTGACCGCGTCCGTTGGAGCTGTTCCATTAGCGACATTAGTAATGCTCTTATTTCCAGCATTAACACCATCTTTTGTTACACTTGGACCGTCTTTAATACTCAAGCCATCTGTATTTAAAACAGTATCGCCAACTGTTACATTACCTGTAGCATTAACATTAGTAACATTAATTGTTTTATTTAAATTAAATGTCACATTATCGTCTGTTGCATTTTTGGTAATGACAATATTGCCATCATCGTTATTCAAATCAACTGTTTCACCCGGTGCAACATTACTACTATTTTCTCCATTAGCAGTTAAATTCCAGCCTTTATTAGCCACTTTTGCCACATCTTTTAATTGTGAAACATTTACAGCATCAGTATCATCAGTACCAGCGGCGACACCAGTGATCTTTTTGTTACCTGCATCAATACCTGCTTTAGTTACACTCGGACCACCAGCAATAGTTAATCCATCGTTATTAATGGTTGTATCACCTGCTTTTAAGCCATCTTTTGTTAAAGCAACATCATCACCAACTTTTACACCTTCTTTATTTAAAACGGTATCGCCAGCTTTTACGCTATCAACGTTGATGTCTTTCGCTAATTTAATTTCTAACTTATCCTGGCCATTCGCTACTACACCAATGTTACCATCAGAAAGTTTAGCTGCATCAGTTACACCACCAACTAAGTTAACTTTTTCACCTAATTTACGCTCTACATCCTTTCCTGTATCACCAGCAAAGGTTAATGGCATATTACGCACTTTATTAATTGCGCTAGTCACATCGCCTGCAGTGGCAAGATTATTTGGATTCTCTGCAGTTGCATTGCCTGCTGCATCAGTCGTGATATTTGTTGTATTCACATCAAATTTCACAATAGTGCCATTTTCGGTATCAGTCACATTCGCAGTAGTTAAGTTTCCATCTTTGAAGTTCACTACACCATTATTGTTGATACGTGACTTATCTTTGCCATTTTCTTGAACATTAAAGCCACTGTTATTTAACACGGTGTAAAGTTGTGAACCATTTACAGCATCTGTTGACGTCGCTGAAAGACGGCCTGCTGCTACATTTTGGATTTGACGTTCAAAACCCTCTTTACCAACAGAAACTGCACCACCAGCATTACTTCCCAAACCAGCTTGGAATGTCACATTTGTATCAGTACCGCCATCATTTTTAAATGTTGCATGATCAGATGAGTCGTTAAAAGTATTTGAACCAGCAACTGAATCATGACCTAATGCTACAGAATTAGCTACTGCTGCAGTTGAATGGTCACCTAATGCCATTGCATTTGCTCCTGTAGCATTAGCAAAAGAACCCAACGCAATGGCATCCTGCACACCCGTCGCTTTTGCTTGATAACCAAATGCTAACCCTGTTTTAGCTGCTTCTGCGTAGCCACCAAGAGCCACACCCCATCCTGCAGTAGCTTTAGAATTAACACCAATTGAAACGGTATAATCGTCTCCAGCTTGTGCATTTGTACCTAACGCAACTGATGACACCTTATTTGCTTGGCTTCCATTACCGATAGAAACAGCTGCGGTATCATCTGCATGAGAATTTAAACCTAGTGCAATTGTGCCATCTGCAGATGTTTTTGCACCATGACCAATCGCTAAGGATGAATTTGATGTGCTAGTTGTATGAGCATTCGGTCCAATAGCAATAGAATTTTTACCCTTAGCACCTTTATTGATACTATTAGTTGGATTTTCCTCAGTTGCATCATCTTTAACACCAATTGTTGAATTCACAGAGAAGTAGCGTATTTTTTCAATCTGTTGAATTGCTGAATAAAGCTGAGAACCATTGATTGCATCAGTTGAATTTGCAGAAACATCACCAGGTGCTAAGTTAATAATTTGACGTTCAAATTGTTTCTTACCCACAGATACAACATCACCCGGATCAACCGATGCACCACCAGCCCAAGTATAAGTATTTCCTAGAATTTCCTTACCTTTATAAGCTATACCTTCTTTATCCGTTTCAGATGCCATACCAATTGCAACAGCGTTGGTTATATTAGCATTTGCACCTGTTCCAAGCGCAAGCGTACCAAATTTTGTTGCAGTTGCATTAGTACCTAGTGCAGTAGAGAAATCACCCAGTGCTTGTGTTTTAACACCAATAGCTACCGCGCCCTCACCACTTGTCGCGGAAGAATACCCATTCAAACTCCCACCTGTTAATTTTTTGTAAATCAAACCTCGATTTGCAAAACTATCTAATCGAATTTGTTTTTTAGTAGCAACTGTTCCATCTTCATTAAACGTATATTCATAAACAACTTCGTCACCACTGTATTTACCACCATTAACTTTATCAACATCATCGTTACCAATAACAATAGATGAGTTACCTTTTGCTAAAGTATTGGCACCAATAGCAATCGATTGATCTCCTCTAACCTCTGTACGTTGAACCGTTGGATGCTTTCCAGAACTACCTATTGCAATAGATTCTTCGCTATATTCTGCAGATACATAAGCTCCTGAACCAATAGCTATATTTCTTCCCTTAGGTTTTCCATTTGCAACTGTTGCATTATTACCTATCGCAATATTAGAACCACCACCAGCATCAGCTTCCCCCGTAAACACATTACCTGGTCCAGTCGTAATTTTAATAAGAGGATCACTTAAATCTACAGCTTGTGCCGGCATCATCACTGCAGATAAAGAAAGTGCAAATGCTGAAAGTTTGAAAAGAGAAGACAAACGTGTTTCGCTTGCTACACGTTGTTCGGAGTTTGAAGAAGCTTTTACGGCTCCTTTTGCTAATTCTGATGTCACGACGAAAGATTGTGTCGTTTTGTTCCAAATAATCTTAAATACTTTGTTCATAAGAAAGTTCTCCTAAGTTAAATAGATTTAGGTATTGATCACATCCCAACAATAGGAACAAGCTGGGGAAAAAATAAGGTGCTGGGAGTATAACTGACCCATCTATAAGATCAAGAAAATGATCGCTTTTTATACCATTTTTCACAAGAAATTTACATTTTCTATACAAGGTATCGTTTGCGTAAAAAGAATGCTCATTAAAATTAGGCCAAAGTCAGTAATAATGAGCATGGAATCGTCTTTATATAAGTCAAAAACAATGTAAAAATTGACCGCACTTTTTCCTCTTTCAAGGTATTCTCCTCTTACCACTTTACCTATACCCCGGCATACCCCTTTGTGAGTATTTTGATTTTAAAGTTTGATCAACCTCAAACTTTTGAAAAAAAACCTTAGGAAAACTACTGCTTTTTGGTATCTTATGCTTGCGTTGAGCTATTTTTATGAGTGAATTCAAAAGCTTAATAGGAATTGTTCGCATTTTAAATTGTT
>CAUQGU010000085.1:0-6023 GCA_963517645.1 uncultured Haemophilus sp.
TTCTTAAGATTCACAACAGCGCGTCGTTGTGTGGGGCGTATTATAGGCATTTCAGACTCCTTTGCAAGATCTTTTTGTAAAAAAATGTAAATTTTTTATTAGTTGAAGATCTTTTAATCAAATCGTCTAAAAAACACAATTTTTATGGTGTTTTATTCTACGAATTCAGACTTTCTGCAAATGCCTTTACTTTTCCCCAATCGGTATATTCAATTTCTTTGGTCGAATCCGTTTCACCACCTGTAATTTTCATAATCAATTGGATCATCACACGATCAATCCATTTATAGCGTGGATATAGCAATGCCCCTGCAAACACGCCGACTTTTGCCGGTGTCCATTTTATGCGTTGAAGGAACTTACGAACATAGACATTTCCCTCCGGCGTATCTTTCCCTTCTTTTCTCGCGGTTAAACCTACACCAAAAAAGACCGCACTTTTTGCATTCAACAATTCGTGATGGCGTTCTACAAAACGATACACCTGTTTATTAAAGTGACCATAACGAACAGATGCTCCAATAATCACCCGATCAAAAACTTGAAGATCCTGCTCTTCCATTAACGGTGAAACCACCACTTCTCCTTCAAGATACTGAGCCATAAACTCAGCAATCTTTTTAGTTTGTCCATCACGGCTTGAATATAAAATTAATGTTTTCATTATGCCTTCCAAAATGCTGGCGTGAAGAGCGCCAATAATGTGAAAATTTCTAAACGACCGCATACCATCGCAATGGTGAGTACCCATTTAGCACTATCGGGCATCGCCGTCATATTACTGCTTACTGAACCTAATCCCGGTCCAAGGTTATTAATACTTGCTAATACCGCATTAAAGGCATCAAAAGGTTCGACACCACAGGCAATCACACTTAATAAACAAATAGTAAATACCAATAGATACGCCGAGAAAAAGGCCCAAATACTCCCAATCACTCGTTCATCAAGGACATTTTGACCCCATTTAATTGGATACACTAAATTAGGGTGTACAAATCGTTTCAGTTCTCTTGCACCTTGAAGATATAACACTAAAATCCGCGCAACCCGCAAACCGCCACCGACTGAGCCTGCACAGCCACCAATAAAAGAGGCAATAATTAATAACATCGGCACAAAAGAAGGCCACTCAGCAAAATTCGATGTGGTGTAGCCTGTTGTGGTTGAAATTGATACGGCTTGGAATACGACTTGCTCAAAATCCTGCCATGAGGAATCAAAATATTGGTGGCTAATCATCACCAATGTACAAACCACGATAAGCAAAATTTGAATACTCATAAAGAATCGGAATTCTGGATCTTTTGTATAAATCTTCAAAATATTTTCTCGTCCTAAAGTCGAAAATGCTCTGAAGTGCAATGCGAAGTTACAAGCCGAAATCCACAGGAAAATGACCGTGATAAAATTAATCGCCGAGCTATTAAAATAGCCGATACTGGCATCATGCGTAGAAAAGCCGCCAATGGATACCGTCGAGAAACTATGTGTAAGTGCATCAAACGGTGTCATACCTGCTAGCCAATAAGCCAAGGTACAAGACATGGTTAAAAAGAAATAAACAAACCACAATGCCTTTGCCGTTTCTGCTATCCGCGGCTGAATTTTCTGATCTTTCATTGGACCAGACATTTCAGCTCGGTATAACTGCATTCCGCCAATACCCAATAAAGGAATAATTGCAATCGCAAGTACGATGATCCCCATGCCGCCTAACCATTGTAAAAATTGACGGTAAAACAGAATGGCTTTCGGTAAATTATCTAACCCTGTCATGACTGTGGCGCCCGTGGTTGTTAACCCGGAAAACGCCTCAAATACGGCAGAAGCCACCGTCAAATGAGGTGCATCAAATAATAACAATGGTAAGGTTGCTAACCCGCCAAGGACGAACCAAAATGCCACCACAATTAAAAAACCATCACGAGACCGCAATTCTTGTTTGTGGTGATGACAAGGCCACCAAAGCAACATGCCCACAGTTAAGCTCAATGCAAAAGCTTGCATAAACGCTTTACCGCCGCCATCGCCATAAATAAGCGCCACAAAGGCTGGAATCAGCATCGTGCCGGAAAAACACATGATCAAAATGCCGATAATCCGAATAATGGATAAAATATGCACAATATCTCGCTTAATTCATTTTTTCTAATTTCAACGTTCCTGCCGAATGCTCAATTAATGCTTGTTCAAAAGGTTTAATTTGATCTTCACTAATGCCTAACTGTAATGTAATCTGCACTTGAAAATCTTGCTGATAAATTTCAATTTGATGTTGCTCACACAAAATTTGGATCCAATTTAATTGTGCATAATCACAATGAACTTGGAATAACTGACGTTCGACTTTTCGTTCAGTGTCTAATAATTTTAAAGCTTGCTGAACACCATTTCCATAAGCACGAACTAATCCCCCCGTGCCTAATAAAATGCCACCATAATAACGAACAACTACGGCACTAATCTCACCAATTTGGCTACCTTGCAAAGCGGATAGCATCGGTTTCCCTGCAGTGCCCGCTGGTTCACCGTCATCAGAAAAGCCTAATTGTTGAGAATCCGTTGGCTTGCCTGCCACTGTTGCCCAACAATGATGGCGGGCATTAGGGTGCTGCGCTTTAATTTCTGCCCAAAAAGCTTTGGCTTGTTCAAGTCCTTCCGTATGTTGCAAATACGTGATAAATCGACTTTTCTTAATTTCTTCTTCAAAAACGACCGCACTTTTGGGTATAAGGTATTCAGCCATGAAATAATTGTTCAAATGAATTTGTTGCGTAGTTTATCATTGATAGCGGATTTATCGAAATTTCCCCATAATTATTGTATGATGTAGCTCAATTTCAATAAAACTAATGAATAACCATGACTGAAATTACTGTCGATAAAACCCTTGATACCGTTGGTTTACGTTGTCCTGAACCCGTGATGCTCGTGAGAAAAAACATTCGCCACATGAATGAAGGTGAAGTGCTGCTTATTTTGGCGGACGACCCTGCCACGACTCGCGATATTCCCAGTTTCTGCCAATTTATGGAACATACCCTTTTAGCGAGTGAAACCAAAGACACACCTTTTAAATACTGGGTGAAGAAAGGCCAATAAAAATGCGGCCATTATTGACCGCACTTTGATTACTCTTCTACTGGTGTTGTGTATGGCGCTATATATCCGAAGTCATAATACTTCTGTTTTACAAAATCTGGCATTAATAAATTTTCAAGTTGTAGCAATCCCCACGATATCACTAAATCTTGCTCGCCCTCGGCATACGAAGCAATTTCATACTCGTCATAAATAAAATGAATACCATCGTGTGCAAGATAGAAATTCTTAGAAACATCAAAATCTGTTTTTTTCGTAAACGCATCTTCATCTTTTATGCGACCAGAGTCTGTATAAAACCTCCATAATAATTCTTTAACTTCAGGGAGT
Source organism: uncultured Haemophilus sp. (assembly GCA_963517645.1). Classification (GTDB taxonomy): domain Bacteria; phylum Pseudomonadota; class Gammaproteobacteria; order Enterobacterales; family Pasteurellaceae; genus Haemophilus_D. The sequence goes on from CAUQGU010000085.1 coordinate 3,436, forward strand.
TTTTTCTGATCAATAATATCGGAAAGCGTTAGAACTTTATGTGTTGTCATATCTACAGTTAAATATACGTTACCACCTACACCGTGTGGTCCTCCAGTATAGCTATAATACCTCACTGCAAAAGTCGCTAATTTTTCTTTTTGACCAACAAATAGCATCCAAGCATTACGAGAGAAACCTAGCTCAGGCTCTTTTTCTAAAGATGCTCTTATATCATTCAAAATTATTTTGTATTCAGTCAGCACCTGCTCTCGTGTTTTAGGTGCATTTTCTCCAAATTCATTTTTTACCAATTCAGTCCATAACAGTTCGTCTAACCAATCTATATTCGTTTTTAATCCCAATAGGCTAATACCAATTTCTACCTCATCACGCTCAAACCAACGTTCTTGCGATGGGGTATATTTAATTTTTTCTACTTTTTCAAAAATAACGTCTTTTTCCGCAAAAATAGCAGGAATAATCTTCTCCGCCTTTTCTTTTTCAGCTTTTAATTGCGTATTTTCTGCCGTCAGTTGTGCAATTGTCTGTGTTTGTTGCGCAATGGTTGCTTTCGCTTCTTTATCTTCGCAACCTGTTACAGTAAAAAGTGCGGTTAAAATTAAGGCTGAAATGAATGTCTTTTTCATGTGTTATCCTATAAATCAAATGTATCTTTATCACGTAGAATGTGATCATTGCCTTTACGGCGTAAAAAGCCGGTACGGTCAAAATATTCCATTAATTGCACTGTCAGTTTTCGACCAAAGTTCAGTTTATCACGTAATTCATTTACGGCAACTTTACCTTCTTCGCCTGCCATTTCCTTAATTAACCGAGCATAAGCATAAATGCTTTCAGTTAGGAAAAAACGATCTTTTACGATTGGCGTAAGATAGCCCAATTTACCCGCTTTATACATAAAATTACGCATCACACTTTCATCTTGCGCCAAGGCTGTTGCCATATCACGCACCCAAATGGCTTGACCATGCGCTTTCTCAAATTCAGCTAACACCGCTTGCCATAAGCTTTGTTCTTCGGCTGAAAATTGGATTTTGTGAGAAGGCAAATGTAACCAACCACGAGTCTGCTGCAATTGGCCTTCATCAAGCATTTCTTCAATAAAATGATAAATCAGATTTTCCGGTTGGTTTAGTGTCGCAATACGGTATAAGCGGGCCTTACTCAAACCTAGCTGATCATTATGTTGCTCATGATAGGTAGCAAGTGCGGTCAAAATTTGCTGCGTTTTTTCACGTTGATAATCGCGATTAAAACACCAATTTTGGAAACGGATATCGCCGTTCTCGGCCAATGCTTCAGCCAATTGATTTTCGGTTAGTTGCTCACTCCACATTAGCGCTTGAGCTGAAACCGCCTCTTTTTGTAGGGTTAATCCGATGCGTTGTATGGCGGTTTGAGCCTGATTAAGTTTAGCCAAGAATGCTAGACGAGCCTCTGTACGCTTATAACGTTTTGGTGAATGAATTTCGAGTACCTTGGCGCCACCAACTAAAGCTTTCGCATCACCACTACGTAAAATTAATTTATCCCCAAAGGCCAAAAATAATGGCTGCTCTAAAATAACTTCCGCCAAAGTGCGGTCATTTTTCATTGCATTTTTGCTTTCAAGCAAGGTAAGCTTACCTGTTGTACGGCTTGCTGCATGATAAATGTGCACAGGCTGACTATCTTTCAAATTTACTTCAGGCGTAATTTCAATGGTAATACGATCAGTTGGCTCAAGTGGTTCTGAGGCTAACAACCAATCGCCGCGTTGCATTGGAATACGATCTAAATCAACGTTTAAATTGAGCGCTAAACGTTGACCAGCCAAGCCTTTTTCGCTCGGTGTATTCTGAGCATGAATATTTTTTACGCGAACCTTTTGTCCCGTAGAAAGGAAGAGTTCATCATCAATGGCCACCGTTCCTGCAAATGCTGTGCCCGTTACTACTGTCCCCGCCCCTTTCACGCTAAAGACACGGTCGATGGCGTAACGGAACGGTTTATCTATTTCAGCTAATTCAGGTAAATTGGCTAAATAATCGCGTAACGCATCAATACCTAAGCCTGTTTGCGCCGATGTAATAAAATAATGAGATTCAGCTAAGAATGGATAATCCGTCTGAATTTGTGTTTTTAATGTCTCAATTTGATCATCTGTTGCTCGGTCAGCCTTGGTAATCACTACCATGATTTCAGTAAATTGAAGCTGACGTAAAATCGCTAAGTGTTCTTTAGTTTGTGCGGCAATCCCTTCATCTGCAGCAACTATGAGCATCGCATAATGCACGCCACCAAGCCCCGCCAACATATTGGCGAGAAACTTTTCATGGCCAGGCACATCAATGAACCCGAGTACTTTCTCTTTTAAAGGCAAATAGGCATACCCCAAATCAATGGTCATGCCACGTTTTTTTTCTTCCGGCAAATGGGCAGTATTCGTGCCTGTCAGCGCTTGCAAAAGGGCTGTTTTACCATGATCGACGTGTCCTGATGTTACTATGATCATAATTTTTCCACCGTATCTAATAGTGCCTTAAAGTCGGCCACGCTACGTAAATCTAACCAAATCTTTCCTTTTTCAACACGACCAATTATTG
>CAUQGU010000086.1:0-5989 GCA_963517645.1 uncultured Haemophilus sp.
ACATTTGCAATTTCACTAACCCGCTTCCCACATGAAAATGGGCATATTCCGATGGTACAGAATGAGAGTTTTTTACAGTATTGAGAATTTTTTCTTTCATGCTGTTAGGCGAGGCCACAAATTTGTCTGTGTAAGAATACCGCCCGGTGACAGGATTGACTTCATATACCCGCTTCCACTTTACAAAGTGAGTGCTTTGTCCTACTTTTTTAACATTATTTGGATTTGCCAATGCACTATGTTTACTGATGAGTACCTCTACAACTAAATCATAATAGGAAATAGCGAAATTACTGCTTTTTGCCAATGTTGTCACCATTTCCAAGGATTTATTCAGCAACTTAACGAGGTTTTGTAGCATTTGAATCGATTCGTTACCTACTTGGAACCCGGCAGGCTCATAGGTCACTTCCATTTCGTTGCCCAAGGCTGCGCTTGACGCATTAAAACCATAAGACGAAATATCCAGTCCCCAAAGTAGCCCGTGTGTATATAAATAAAAGGCATTTGCCGCATAAACGGCAGAAGTATCTTCTTTATCCAGAAGAGAGGCTAATATTTCAAATCGAGCGTGATTAGCATCAATTAATTTAATATGAGCTTCCACAACAGATTTAAAATGCTTACCGTACAATCCAGGAAGATTAGCCATTTTATGAATAGCATTTTCGCCTGGAATATCTTCCAGATTGAGTTCTTGTTTTAGCAATGAAAATATATCGTTGTGACTATTTTTTGCCAAATGAACTGGTGCAACTTTGGTGTAGTGCTTATAGGATTGTTCTAATGAGATTACCTGAGGAACAGGCGCTTTCATCGGTTTTTTATATAACTGCTCCCACTCCTTAGTAAAGCCAGTATACCAAGGGTTTTTATTATCAATGACATCCTTAACTGCGTCATGTCTTTCTTTTTGTTGTTTAAAATTGTATAAGATTTTATCTTGTGCATGGGAATGAATAAAACTTGCGGTTCTAATAGCATATTCATATTTGGTTAATATTTTTCCCCGTTGTTCGTCTAAATAGCCCTGATAGCGAGCCAGATCACGGATTGTGCCGATAGGATCTTCCAGTGCAACAATAACACCTTTGCCGTAGGTAAGTCGTTCAGAAACATCTTGCCAATTTTTTAATCTACCGATTGGTGTATAGCGATAGCTATTGGAAACTTGATTTTCCATGGTGAGATCTTTCAACGAAAAATCTGCTACTACATCAGTTAATTGTTGAAGGTCGGTTGCAGCTCCCGATGGTGCCTGAAGATTAATTTCTCTCATCCACGATGCTCTACTATCCGGTGATTTTTCAATTTCTTTTAGCAAACTATAAGGTAACTCAAAATCGGAATACATGATATGAATCTTTGATATTGCCGAATTCAATGAGATATATTCCGGTAAAATAAATGTGCCTTTTTCGCCTTTTACTGTAATTTCTTCTAGGTCTACTTTATCCTCTGGAGTAATCTCTTGTTCATCTTCATCAGAATCATTTTGTGAGGAATTCTCTGGTTTAAATTCTTCTTCAGTTCTCTCTATCAGATAATAAAAGTCAGTTTTATCGAGTTGCAAGAATCCTTGACGATTATCAGTATGAGAACACTCATAAATATACCAAGCCTGCCCATTTTCCGCTTCACCGGTGATGGAAAAACAATCAGACTCTGCATTCTCTGCCAATATATAAATATAGCCACTACGCAAACGGCGCAGCTCATAATCATCACCAGCTGTTGGTATGCCTTTTGGCATAACGGGAGTTGTTCCTTCCGTTCTGATTTTTTCAAACGCTTTATCGGTCAATGTCAATCTTGTCGGATAAAGCCGAATAAATTCTTGGCATGGTTTAGTTGCTTCATCGGCAGGTTTTGCTTGTGGTTTATAATCTTGTTCTTTATTTGCCATTTTCTTATTCCAAATTTAAGAGATTAAATAATTGTATTGCACGGGCTAAGGGGGCCGGGAACTCTTGTTCTAATTGTTTTTCAAGTGTTGCAAAATCTCGTCCGTTTTTCACCGCACTTTGTTTGGCAACAGCATATTGCACGATTGCTGTTTCGTAAATATAGTTTTTGTTTCTAGCTTCATCTAAATGTTTAATTAATTGTTCTTGCTCCAGAGGGGAATAAACATGAGGATAAGTTTTTAAAATATATCCAACCATTTTTTCTCTCGTTTCCAGCCACTTTTTATCTTTAAATCCTTTTATTTCAAAATCAGTTAGGATAATGGGAATGTTTCTAGTGTCTTCTGGTAATGCTTTAATTTGATAATAATAAAAACTGTCTCCAATGCCAGAGCCAAAAGCATGAATAATGCGCTTTTCATAACCAAAAAACTTATTAAGTTTTTCGGGGCTGGTGGCGATAACATCTAGATAATTACGTAATACTTTTGGGTCATAAAAACGGAAGAAAAACCACTTTCCATTTTCGTCTTTCATTACTGGAAAGTGGCGAAGATGGTGTAATACGGTATCAAAATCATAACGGGAGTGGATAAAAATGCCTAACTCTTCGTGCCAATTGAATCTTGTCATTGCACCTTCATCACTAAACAAGCCCATTAATTCGCTCTCAGCTTTATAGTCTGGGTAAGGGATAACTTCGACTAAATAAGGGCCTATTTCTTTGGTGATTTCCGCAAACTCGCCTTGGAATAGGTTTTCAATCCTACACTGAAAGCTTTCTGGTTCTAAAAGTTTATGTTTATTCGCGTCTAAGATGAAATAACATTTTAATTCCGGTAGTGGTTCACCAAACAGTGCGATATCTTTTTTTAGTGTGTTTTCATCCCAAACGGGTGAGGGGAAAAGCGGTTCCTGGTGATTTTCAGACCAACCAAGTTGAGTCATATCGGGCGGAATCGGTGTGTTAGGGAAGAGCAGCTTAAAAATCTCATCAGGTGCAAAGATTTGCGGGTGGCGCCCAAACTGTCTATCTAGCAATTCCACATTGTTGATTTGATGACAAAGTAAGTAATTAGTCTCACTAGCAAAGTTTTCTTTTGGTTTATCCCCAACTAATTCTACTACCCGTACTTCACCTTCCTTCAATCCATTAGCTTGATACGCAAGCCACATTTGCCCATGTCGTTGAAAAAAGATTTCAGCTTTCAGAGGGGCTAATTGATATTGATAATGCGTTTGTTCTGAGTTAAAGGTGGTTTTTACAAGCTGCTCAAATGTTTCTCGGCTATCGGCAAAAGCCAATAATGCGACAAATTTATCCGTACTTGGAGATTCTTGTAAGTATGCAGTGGAAATCCAAAGGGATATAGACATAATGTTCCTTTTAAAATGATTGAAGAGGCAAAATGCCTTCTGAAATCATAGCAATAACTGCTGTGCAGTTCAAATCTAAAGATTGAAATATAAACCTCAAGAAAATAACTTAAAAGATGACCGCACTTTATGAATGAAAGCCAAAGTGCGGTCAAATTTTTAGACGTTTTGTATCATAAATTACGCAATCTTAACGAGGTATTCACCATTCTCAAAATTGATCGTGATATTTGACATTTTCTCACCACTAGCGATGCGTTGAAGCAATGCTAAGGAAAGAGGTGGTAAAAGTTGCCCTTCAAGAATCGCATCGACCAAACGCGCACCATTTGTATCGGCTTCGCATTGTTGCTCAATATGTTTAAGAATATTTTCTGCGATAGTAACAGTCGCTTTATAACGCTCAGCGATTAATTTCTCTAATTTCGCTAATTTTGCTTTTACAATGCGTTGCATTACATCTGTCGTTAAATAGTGATATTGCACAATTTGCATACGGGCAAGCAATGCCGGTTTGAAGAATGTGAGAAGCGAACGACGTAATTCTTCATCACTTTTCACGGCAAACTGATCATTTGCAGCATCGAAACCACAGTTTGAGGTGAGCATAAAGAGAATATTTTTACAGTCAATTAAACGACCTTCACCATCAGCCAGTTCACCTTTATCAAAGGCTTGATAGAATAAGTTAAGCACATCTGGATGGGCTTTTTCCACTTCATCTAATAGCACGATAGAATAAGGTTTTTGGCGAATAGCTTCAGTCAGTAAGCCACCTTCACCATAGCCCACATAACCCGGAGGCGAACCAATTAAACGTGAAACAGTATGTTTTTCTTGGTATTCAGACATATTAATCGTGGTCAGGAATTGTTTGCCACCAAAGATATGTTCTGCAATTTGAATTGCGGTTTCAGTTTTACCCACACCACTCGGTCCAACCAGCAATAATGCCCCCAATGGTGTGCCGGCACGGCGTAAATCCGCCATAGCAGTGAGCAAGTTTTTGTGAATTTGCTCAATGGCTTGAGATTGCCCCTTGATATTGTCATTAAGAATATCAGGAAGCTCAGTGAGTTTAGTGAGTTCATCACCTGTCATGCTATTTACCGGAATGCCTGTTAAATCAGCAATCACTGCAGTAATTTGTTTGCTGCCCACTTCTGCATGAATTAAGCATTCTTCAGGCTTGATTGCTTCATATTCCGCTTTTTTTGCTTGTAATTGAGCGATCAATTCTTGACGTTCTTCTTCAGTATATTCTGTTTCAGAATCAGAGAGCTTGGTTCGTAATGATAAAATTTCTTCCACTAATGCTTTTTGAGATTCAAATCGAGAAGAAAGCACATTTTTTTCTTCGGCTAATTCAGTGAGTTGGTTTTCTAGTTTGGTTTTCACTGTACTATCAACCGTTTCACCTAGCTGATAATCACGCTCAAATTCAGCAATGGCAACATTGATTTCATAGATCTTATTATCTAAGTAGCTTAAGCGTTTTGGTGGTGTGTCCTTTGCCGTAGAAACACGAGCGCAAGCCGTGTCTAAAATATCGATAGCTTTATCTGGAAGCTTTTTCGCCGCAATATAACGTGCAGATAGTTTTGTTACGGTTTCAAGTGCTTCACCAGTGATATAAACGCCATGCGCTTTTTCGTAGAGTGGTTTTAAACCACGTAGAATGACAATACTTTCTTCAATAGAAGGTTCATCTACTTTCACTAACTGGAAACGACGGGATAAAGCAGGATCGCGTTCTACATATTTTTTATATTCAGACCAAGTCGTGGCTGCAATTGTGCGAAGCTCACCTCGAGCAAGAGCCGGTTTTAAAAGGTTGGCTGCATCGTTGCCACCTTCGCTGCCACCCGCACCAATAAGTGTATGGGCTTCATCAATAAAAAGAACAATTGGCGTTGTGCTATTTTTTACAAAATCAATCACCGATTTTAAGCGTTTTTCAAATTCCCCTTTGATTGATGCGCCAGATTGTAAAGCGGCAAGATCTAGGCTCCAAAGTTCAACATTTTGTAAATGTGGAGGAACTTGTTTATTGACGATGCGTAATGCTAATCCTTCAATTAATGCACTTTTACCGACACCCGCATCACCAACTACAATCGGATTGTTTTTTCTTCTGCGTGAAAGAATATCGATCATCAGATCAATTTCTTTGTCGCGAGCAAGAACAGGATCAATATTACCCGCAGAGGCTCTAGCAGTTAAATTTTCAGCAAAACGTGCTAAGTCAGATTGATCTGTGCGTACGGCTGAAGGTGCTGCGGTATTTTCTTGTGTAGCTTGAGATTCTGCGGAGCCTTTAGCAAATACCAGTAAAGATTGACGTAATGTTTCTTTGTTAATTTGATTTAAATAGCTTGCAACAGCGGTTGGCAAATAGCGAGAGGCATTCAATACCAATGCTAAGAAAATGCTTGCACTGCGAATTTGTGTCTGTTCAAACTCAAGTGAGCCGAGTAACCATGCTTCTTGCAACATTTCAATCAATAATGGCGAAAAGCTTGGTACAGAGTCAATATTAGTGTGAGATGTTTGCGTTTTGCTGAGTAAAAGTGCGGTCAGTTCTTCGTGAGAAATGTTAAGTTTATTTAAAATAAAGCGAACGTCTGAGAATGGATTTTCCAATGACTTAAGTAATAAATGGGCTGGAAGCACTTCCGATTCACCACAACTAATTGCATAAGCGG
>CAUQGU010000087.1:0-5863 GCA_963517645.1 uncultured Haemophilus sp.
CTTTAAATTCTAAATTCTGATAATAAGCTTCGCGGAAAGTAACATAAGGATCTTGTGCTTGATTTAGCAACTCGGTTTGGTCCAATGTTTTTGAGCGCTTATCTACGGCTTGCACACCATATTTCACCAGTGACCACGGACCGCCCACCCAATTCCAGAACGGATAAGTATAAGCAGCATCGACCACTGCACCAGTTAATTGACGAGGTGTCGTCGCATTATAAATTGGCAATACAATATAAGTGCCCGCATCTACACCATAGGTGCCCAATGTTTCCCCAAAGCTACGTTGATCATAAACCTGCAGATCTTTACTTGCACTGGCAAAATCAAATAAACCACCAATACCAAAGGTGGAGTTAATCCAGAAACGGTTAAAGTGAACAAAGGCTTTTTTAGGTTCACCTTCTAATAAACGGTTCACAAAGCTCACTGGCTCATCTAAGTTATTTGCCACATTAGCTAAACCTTTTGTGACCGGTGTCGGCACGTAATCACGCCAGCCTTTCGCTGCAGGTTCTAGCACATAACGGTCCATGACTTTATAGTTAAAATCAAACATCGTGCGGTTAAAACTTTCTAATTTATCATTGCGTTCACCATCTGCTTTGGTTGCACAACCCGTTAATACAGCTGTTGCAATTAAGCCGACCGCAAGTAAAGGTGTTTTTTTCATTCCACTTTCCTATCACAAAAAATTGTCTTTATTATAACCAACTTGAAAGATAACTACAAAAAATTTATTAAAACCTAGAGATAACTTTTCTGTTCGCTATGTTTAATCATAGTGCTTTTTAGTTTTCCAAAAATGACTTTTGTTCCCGATATAAACAAAAATGCCACCTTTCGGTGACATTCTTTGCAATATAGATTAATTATTCAGTTGCATTTTTTAATGGAATTTCTGCATCTGGCTCGTGAGTAATACGGTTACGTAAATCACGACGAATAATCTCAATTGTCCAGAACCAGAAAATATGTCCCACTAATTCAGAAATATGTTCATATAATGGCCATTCTGCAACAGGTGGTGTTAAACCCAATGCAGGGAAAGTGATGTAGTGCACACAAATATCTGCGATTAAACCTGCGCCAATACCTTGCCAGAATTTGATTTTAGGGAAACGTTCTGCCACTAAACAGTAAGCAATAGCAAATACTAATGAGAAAGTAATGTGAGTCACGCCAATCCAGTCAAAACCATGATCTGCAAAAGTGAATGCTGCTTGAGTTGGGTCAATACCTAAATAATCACGTAAGAATACGTGTGGTGGGTTTAAGAATGCACGTGAACAGACTTGAAGAATTTGATCTTGGCTTAAACCTGTGATGTCTACTTTACATGCTGCTGCGAAGAAATCGATTGGACTACGCGGTGGGAATGGATGCTCAGCACCCCATTTTACGAATGCAGAAATTAAACCCGCAATAATACCAACAAAAATCGCTACGCCATAACGACGACGATTAGCAGGAGTTTGTTCAAAAATACCTGACATATATTTGCTCCGAAAAAAGAAAAAAATGACCGCACTTTGTATCAAAAGTCGCGGTTCCCATTTTGCTTTAGCAAAACTTGTCTTGAATTCTCAATGACTTTGATGAGTTAGTCAAGAACTAATTATTAAGAGTTAGAACATTTTATGGTAAGAATAAAAAATGCGGTTATTTCTAACCGCACTTTCATGTTTTTTAAATTAAAGTTTTGCTGAAAGCATTGCTTCTAATTTCTCTTGGTCAACTGCAAATTTGCGAATCCCCTCTGCTAATTTCTCAACAGCCATCGCATCGCTGTTATGTTGCCAGTAGAATTCTGCTTCAGTTAATGGTTGAGGTTTCGCTTTTACTTCACCTTTGTAGTCTAGTTTACGTACAAGTGCGGTTGAATTTTCTTGTAATTCTTTGAGTAAAGCGGGAGCGATAGTTAAACGATCACAACCTGCTAATTCAATAATTTCACCGACATTACGGAAACTTGCGCCCATTACCACTGTTTTATAACCGTATTCTTTGTAGTAGTTATAAATTTTAGTTACAGAAATAACACCAGGATCTTCTGCTGGCGCATATTCTTTTTTATCAGTATTTGCTTTGTACCAGTCTAAGATACGACCGACGAATGGCGAAATTAAATAAACGCCTGCTTCAGCACAGGCACGTGCTTGCGCTTCGGAGAATAATAAGGTTAAGTTACAGTTAATGCCTTCTTTTTCAAGAATTTCAGCTGCACGAATACCTTGCCATGTTGAAGCAATTTTGATCAAGATACGATCATTTGAAATACCTGCCACATTATAAAGTGCGATAAGTTTACGTGCTTTTTCAACGGTTGCTTGAGTATCGTAAGAAAGACGTGCATCCACTTCAGTTGAAATACGTCCTGGGACAATTTTTAAAATTTCTAAACCGATGTTTACCGCTAATTTATCTTCTGCATCAATTAATTGTTGTGCTTTATCCGCACTTTGAGCTTTGGCATAAGTAATCGCTTCATCAATTAATGGTGCATATTGTGGTAATGCTGAAGCACTTAAAATTAAAGATGGGTTTGTTGTTGCATCTTGTGGTTGGTATTTTTTAATTGCATCAATATCGCCCGTATCAGCCACGACGACGGTCATACTACGAAGTGAATCTAACTGAGTTGTCATTATATTCTCCTTGAATGGATTTGTTTGAATTCAACTGCCTTACGATAGCATAATTAGCTTTAAAAGGGTAATTCGTCCATGAAAATATTTACGATAGGGAAAACCAATATATTCTAGATTCACCCTCTCATACCATCACTTTTAGCAATTTTTTCGCAATTTATTAGATACAAATCACAAAACGTTATTTTTCTTTAAATAATCACCTTACAAATCTTTACAAAAATGAAATTTTGAGCTAATAAGAGAAAGACTCTTTATAAAAATATCGCCTAATGACAAGGAGGCTCAAATGCAACACAAACTACTTTTCTCTGCCATTGCTCTTGCTCTTTCCTATTCTGCGCAAGCAGTTATAGTACCTGAGGGAACGCAATTAGATGAAAAACAACATATCGTCATCAATAACGGGGCTGAACCACAAAGTTTTGACCCACAAAAAACTGAAGGTGTACCTGAATCTAGCGTTGCTTATCAATTACTTGAAGGCCTCGTCACCTCAGACTCTGAAGGTAAACTTCAACCGGGTGTAGCTGAAAGCTGGGAAAACACACCAGACTTTAAAACTTGGACATTCCATTTACGTAAAGATGCCAAATGGTCAAATGGTGATCCCGTTACCGCGCACGATTTCGTGTTTGCTTGGCGTCGTTTAGTGGATCCTGCAACTGCAGCGCCTTATGCAAGTTACTTAAGTTACTTACAAGTAGAAAATGCACAAGACATTATTGACGGTAAGAAAAAACCGGCTGAATTAGGTGTTGAAGCAAAAGATGATTACACCTTTGTGGTTCATGCAACCAATCCTGTGCCTTATGCAGTCAGTTTAACGACTCACCAATCCTTATTGCCATTACCACAAAAAGTGGTCGAAAAATTGGGTGATGCATGGGTGAAAAAAGAAAACTACGTGGGTAATGGTGCATATAAACTGGCTAACCACATTATTAACGAAAAAATCGAATTTGAACGCAACCCACTCTACTGGAACGATAAAGAGACTGTCATTAACAGTGCAACATTCCTTGCGATTGAAAACCCTAGTACCGATGTGGCGCGTTATCGTGCAGGCGATTTAGATATGACGAACTACGCCTTACCACCAGAACAATTTGCTAAATTACAAAAAGAGTTACCTGGTGAAGTATTCACGACACGAACTCTTGCGACCTATTCTTACGAGTTAAACAATAAGAAAGCACCTTTTGATAACGTGAATGTTCGTAAAGCCTTGAACTTATCCCTTGATCGTAATGTGATCACCGATAAAGTTTTAGGCCAAGGTCAAACACCAACCTATGTGTTTACCCCAACTTACATCGAAGAAGGTCACCTCATTCAACAACCTGCTTATTCAAAAGAACCAATGGCACAACGTAATGAAGAAGCCATTAAACTCTTAGAAGAAGCTGGCTACAGCAAAGCAAATCCGTTGAAATTCAGCATTCTTTACAACACCAATGAAAACCACAAAAAAGTGGCCATTGCTGCGGCATCTATGTGGAAAGCAAACACCAAAGGTTTAATTGATGTGAAATTAGAAAACCAAGAGTGGAAAACTTACATTGATAGCCGTCGTGCAGGCCGTTACGATGCAGCGCGTGCAGGCTGGAATGCGGATTACAACCAAGCCACAACATTCGGCAACTATTTCTTATCTAATTCGAGTAACAATACCGCAAAATATGCGAACCCTGAATATGATAAAGCCATTGCTGAATCTTATGTCGCAACGGATGCGGAAGGTCGTGCAAAAGCCTACGCAAAAGCCGAAGAAATTCTTGCAAAAGATTTCGGTATCGTGCCAATTTTTAACTATGTGAATCCACGCTTAGTGAAACCTTACGTAAAAGGCTATTCTGGCAAAGATCCACAAGATCACATTTACTTACGCAACCTTTATATTATTAAACATTAATTCGTTGCTCGTATTTAAGTGCGGTTAAAAATTATCGTGTTTTTTGACCGCACTTTTCGCCCATTTTGGTTGGAGTTATTATGCTCAAATTTATTTTTAAACGGCTGTTGGAAGCCTTACCAACGCTGTTTATTTTGATTACTTTTTCCTTTTTTCTGATGCGTCTCGCCCCTGGTAGCCCGTTCACCTCAGAACGTGCTTATCCACCAGAAGTCATGGCAAATATCGAAGCGAAGTATCATTTAAATGAACCTTTACATAAACAATACTTTCTTTATTTGGAAAATCTTTCCAAAGGCGATTTTGGTCCCTCTTTTAAATATAAAGATCAATCAGTCAATGATTTAATCGCATCAGCCTTCCCAGTTTCCTTAAAATTAGGGATGGTCGCTTTCGCCTTTGCAGTGGTATTAGGTGTCACAGCGGGTACGCTTGCCGCACTCAATCAAAATAGCCGTTGGGATTATATTTTGATGAGTTTCTCAATGCTTGGCGTCATTATGCCAAGCTTCGTCTTCGCACCAGTCTTAGTGCTGATTTTCGCCATTTATTTAGGTTGGTTACCTGCTGGCGGTTGGAATGGCGGTTCAGCAATGTACATTATTTTACCCGTAGCCTCCTTAACTATCGCTTATGTTGCAGGGATTGCACGTATCATGCGCGGCTCCATGATTGAAGTGTTGCACTCCAACTTTATTCGTACCGCTAAAGCCAAAGGACTTTCAACCTCAAGAATCATTTTAAAACATGCTTTACGTCCTGCTCTTTTACCTGTGATTACCTATTTAGGCCCTGCTTTTGTGGGGATTATTACCGGCTCAATGGTAATCGAAAGCGTGTTTGGTTTACCTGGCATGGGGTTATTATTTGTAAACGGTGCATTAAACCGCGATTATTCTTTAGTTTTAAGTCTCACCATTTTAGTGGGGACATTAACCATTTTATTTAATGCGATTGTGGATATTTTATACGCTATCATCGATCCAAAAATTCGTTATTAAGGATAAGTTATGACAGATTATCGTACTCAGCCGATTAATCAGAAAAATGCGGATTTTGTGGAACAAGTGGCTGACCGTATTGAAGAAATGCAACTGGAAGGCCGCAGCCTCTGGCAAGATGCGAAACGCCGTTTTTTCCGCAACAAAGCGGCCGTTGCCAGTCTGATTATTCTAGCGTTTATTATTGTATTTATTACCGTAGCGCCTTGGTTCTTCCCCTTTACCTATGAAGATACCGATTGGAATATGATGAGCTCTCCACCAACAATGGAAGGCTATCACTTCTTCGGTAC
>CAUQGU010000088.1:0-5681 GCA_963517645.1 uncultured Haemophilus sp.
ATCGACCAAGTGGAAAACGGCGCGCAAGTGATCGACGTGAACATGGACGAAGCCTTGCTCGACGGCAAAAAATGCATGACCCGTTTCCTCAACATTATGGCGACGGAACCCGATGCGGCAAAAGTGCCGGTGATGATCGACTCCTCTAAATGGGAAGTGATTGAGGCTGGCTTGCAATCAGTGCAAGGCAAACCGATTGTGAACTCTATCTCGTTGAAAGAAGGCGAAGAGATTTTTATCGAACACGCCAAACTGGTACGTAAATACGGCGCTGCTGTGGTCGTGATGGCATTCGACGAAGTTGGGCAAGCGGACACCGAAGATCGCAAAGTGGAAATCTGTACCCGTGCTTATAACATCTTAGTCAACCAACTTGGCTTCCCGCCGGAAGACATCATTTTCGACCCGAATATTTTCGCCATTGGCACCGGGATTGAAGAACACAACAACTACGGCGTAGATTTCATTAACGCCACAGGCCGTATTAAACGTAGTCTTCCGCACGCCAAGATTTCCGGCGGTGTGTCAAACGTGTCCTTCTCCTTCCGCGGCAACAACGTGATGCGTGAAGCCATTCACGCGGTCTTCCTCTATCACGCCATCAAACAAGGCATGGACATGGGGATCGTGAACGCAGGCCAGCTTGCGATTTATGACGATCTCGATCCTGAATTGCGTGAAATCGTAGAAGATGCCGTCTTAAACCGCAGCCCGGATGCCACCGAAAAATTGCTCGATATTGCAGAAAAATATCGCAATCAGGGCAATGAAAGTGCGGTGGATTCTGTGGCTGAATGGCGTACATGGTCGGTGGAAGAACGTTTGAAACACGCCCTCGTGAAAGGTATTACTACGCACATCATCGAAGACACCGAAGAAGCCCGCCAAAAATTGCCAACGCCGTTAGAGGTCATCGAAGGTCCGCTTATGGCGGGCATGGACGTGGTGGGCGATTTGTTCGGCGACGGCAAAATGTTCCTGCCGCAAGTGGTGAAATCCGCGCGCGTGATGAAACAATCCGTGGCGTATTTAGAGCCGTTTATCAACGCTACCAAACAAAAAGGCTCAAGTAACGGCAAAGTGGTGATCGCCACCGTGAAAGGCGACGTGCATGACATCGGCAAAAACATCGTGAGCGTGGTGTTGCAATGCAATAACTTTGAAGTGATTGACTTGGGCGTAATGGTGCCGGCAGATAAAATCATCCAAACCGCCATTGACGAAAAAGCGGATCTTATCGGCTTGAGCGGTTTGATTACGCCATCTTTAGACGAAATGGAATACTTCCTTGGCGAAATGACGCGTTTGGGTTTGAACTTGCCTGTTTTAATCGGCGGCGCAACCACCTCCAAAGAACATACCGCCATTAAACTTTATCCAAAATACAAACAACATGGCGTGTTCTATACCTCAAACGCCTCCCGTGCGGTAACGGTGTGTGCCACCTTAATGAACCCGGAAGGGCGTGCGGCATTGTGGGAACAATTCAAGAAGGATTACGAAAAAATCCAACAATCCTTCGCCAACCGCAAACCGCTACGTAAACAACTGAGCATTGAAGAAGCGCGCGCTAACCGTTTTGATGGCTTTAGCGGTGAATGGGCGGATTATGTACCGCCAACGCCAAAACAAACGGGCATTGTGGAATTTAAAAACGTGCCGATTGCCGAACTGCGCAAATTTATCGACTGGTCGCCGTTCTTCCGTGTGTGGGGCTTGATGGGCGGTTATCCGGATGCCTTTGATCATCCGGAAAGTGGCGAAGAAGCCCGCCGCGTGTGGAATGATGCGCAAGCGATGTTAGATGCTTTCGAACAAAACCACAAACTTAACCCAAGCGGCGTGTTGGGTATTTTCCCTGCGGAACGTGTGGGCGATGATGTGGTGCTATTCTCCAATGAAGACCGCACTCAACCCATCGGCACCGCTTACGGCTTACGCCAACAAACGGAACGTGGCAAAAACAGCAAAAGCCAATTTAACTTTGCCTTGAGCGACTTTATCGCTGATCGTGAAAGCGGCAAAAAAGACTGGATGGGCATGTTCGCCGTGTGCGCCGGTATTGAAGAAATGGATTTGGTGGAAGGCTACAAAGCCGCAGGCGATGACTACAACGCCATCTTGCTACAAGCTGTGGGCGACCGCCTCGCCGAAGCCATGGCAGAATACCTGCACTTTGAGCTGCGCACCCGCATTTGGGGCTACACGCAAGAGGAATTCGACAACCAAGGTTTAATCAACGAAAACTACGTCGGCATCCGCCCTGCGCCGGGTTATCCAAGCTGCCCGGAACATACGGAAAAAGCCTTGATTTGGGATTTATTAAACGTGGAAAAACGCATCGGCATGAAGCTTACTGAAAGCTACGCCATGTGGCCGGCAGCTTCCGTCTGCGGTTGGTACTTCACCCACCCGGCAAGCAACTATTTCACTTTAGGTCGCATTGATGAAGACCAAGCTCAAGATTATTCCAAACGTAAAGGTTGGGATGAGAGAGAGATGGTGAAGTGGTTGGGTGTGACGATGAAGTAAAAACTTATTGAAAATTAACTGCTTGTAGGGTGGGATTTATCCCACCGTTTAATTTAAGAGAATCTTTCTATATGAAAAATACAGGTAAAGAATACGAATTATTTGTTAGAGATGTACAACAAATTCTATTAAATATGGAGGGTAGGGAAACCGTCACGGTAGAACAAAATAAGATTCTTCATGACCGAATGGGAAATAAAAGGCAATTCGATGTTTATTGGGAATTTAGAGTTGGTGGACATTTATATAAAAATGTTATCGAATGCAAAGATTATTCATCACCTATTTCCATTGATAAAATCGATGCTTTTGTTTCTAAAATCTTAGATATACCAGGATTAAAAGGTATTTTTGCAACAAAGGTGGGTTATCAACAAGGAGCAAAAAATAAAGCTGAGTATAATAATATTGGATTATTCACTATCCGAGAGCCTCAAAATGATGATTGGACTCTAGATGATGGAACGCCTCTTTTAAGAGAAATTAATATTCAAGGCACTGCTCATCTACCTTGCAGGATAATTAACTTTATACCCAAGATAACTGAAAAAACAGATGAACTTCAATTTAGTGCACTGACAAATGAAATTTTTATTATTGAAAATGATAAAAAGATATCTTTATATGATTTAATAGAAAGCCTACCTAGAGGATTAGATAAAATTGTTTCTGAAGATATCTCTCTTGAAAATGGTTTTATTGAAATTAAAGGAAAACGTTTAAAATCTAGTGGATATTATTTAGAATATCAGTCTTTTAAGGATCTTATCATGCCTCCTATCATAATAGATTCTCAGGAGCATACAAAAGCCTATATTGAAGATCATATCGAAAAGAAAAGACAATTATTGAAAAATGATGGATCGATTGTAGATTTAGGCTAAAAAATCCCCTTTTAAAAGGGGATTTTTAAATTACACTACAAGGGGTATTTCTTGAGAATTCTCTTTTTGATCCCGAATTAATGCTTTAGTTTGTGAAGCCTTAATAGGTGATTTAGTTTTACAATCATTGTAAAGTTGACCTAGCATCTTTACTTCTGTTGCTGTGTATGTTCTACCTGTTGCACTATTTTTAGACATTTGAAGTGCAATTACGTCCGGATCAACGTCATTTTCCAACATCATTGCAACTCTATGCACTGTATGACCAGCACGACTTGTAGGAGTCTGTACTTTATCTAATGCACCTTCAATAACATCTACAGTTTTTTTTAAAGTTTGGTTCATAAAAATCTCCATGTATAAATAAGGATCTTAAATGTTGAGGCTCACTTAATTAAATTCAAGCCCACTATGGCGCGCGCTTCCTAGCGTGTGCCTAATTTCACTAAAAACACTTCAAAAACTCCCGCACTTTAATTTCTAGAGGACGATGCAGTAGTTAAATTAATAAGGTCTAGATATATAAATTTATTTTGACCTTATATTAAGACATAATACCTCACTATTTATAACTATTTCGAGCTTTTTCCATACCGGTTAATCCATGTGGAGTAGAGTTTCCATCGCCTAATACAATGATTGTTTCATGCGTAGTATCCCCTAGCGTTTTATTTATTCTATTTCTCAAGTCAGAGATATTACTAGAGTCAGGTAATTTTCTGGAAAAATCATAGGCAGGAACATCTTGAGATGACGGCGCTCGAATAATAACTCTAACCCCTTCTTTTTCAAAAATTTGTTTTTCTAAATCACTTACACTTGGCATAAAGCCTCCTATTTTTTTATTGTTTAGGTTTTATCATGAATAAATAAAACCAATATTCTAACTTACATCACTACTAATGATGTACTAATCCTACACCATAAAAAGGCTTAAATCAAGCATTAATCAATAGTTATTTAATGATTAAATCAATATTAATAACAACCTATTTTCAATAGTTAAAACAACAATAAAGTCCCCCTTCACGATGGCGCAAGCGTCCTCGCTTGTGCCTATCAGCTAAAAGTGCGGTCAAAAAATCCAAAGAACTTTGAATATTGGTTCTGCCAACTGCTTATAGATAAAATTCGTAATGTTTTTATTAAACAGCACAAGCTGTGGACGCTTGCGCCACCTATGGGATCAACCAATAATCATTTTATTTTATTTCTTAACTTTATTAACTCTGGTATAGGAATAATAAAACCAGCAATAAAAAACACAAAGGCCACTTTGAATAGTAAGATATAATCAAATTCATTAAATTTAATATAATTTAAAAGTAGAAAAAAACCTATAAAAATAGAACCACAAAAAGACACAAAGATACCAGACCAAATTAAGAAAGATAAAGTTCTCATTTTTTATTCTCCTTATTATTTAACTCTTTTCCCACAGCCTCTGATTTACTTCTTCATACCAAAAATCAAATGAATAACCATAGCTATAACAGAAACGATGATAGATGCTATTACGGCCTGTATAAGATCCCCTGTAAACTGCCCATAAATAAAATAATCAAACATACCTAGGATCAATTCAAAAACAATAAAACATAATAAGCAAGAGAATAAATAAACAATAAAATATTTCATCATTTACCACCTTCTTTTTGTTCATATACTTTATCTTTTAATATTTTTTGATCTGACAAATATTTATTAACCCTTTCTGACATATAAGAATCAGAAATATTACCTATTCTACTTGGTATGAAACTAGGTTCTTTCTGATAAGAAATACCTAAATATCCAGAATCAACCCAAGAATATTTATTCTTCGCAGGATTAAAAATAGGCTCTAATTTATTTTCAACTAAGTTACCCAAACGATATCCAACTTTAGATGCAGCCCCAGATACAATACTATCATACGCCGAATCACTATCACTATCTCCTTTAATCTTACCCGTATAATATGAACCAACCATATTTGAATTCACTGTCGTTGCATAGCTTTTTCCCGCCGTCATTTTACCCAAAGCACCTGCAGAAACCACATCAACAACATCAATATCCTTATTAAAATAATATTGAACCCTCCACGATGGCGCGCGTTTCCTAACGCGTGCCCCAAAACATCAATTTTTTTAATTCAAATCTTCACTATTTTCATGAATAACTTCAGTTTGTTTATTTTTTAACTCGATACAAGCATGCGTCAGGAGACCACAGCTGTTCGAAACCTGAGAAAAAGGTAAAATCACCTTATTAACAGAGAGA
>CAUQGU010000089.1:0-5538 GCA_963517645.1 uncultured Haemophilus sp.
TCGGTGTACCCACTAAGAGTGTAAGCACCAATGCCCACCAAATATTCACTTCTAATGAGAGCAATAAAGCGGCAATAGGAGAAAGTAGAATCAACGGCAACCCCGTTAACAACCAGTGTGCAACGACTTTTGCAAGTGCCGTTAATGCTAAAGGTTGAGCTGTGAGCATCAATTGCTCTAAAGAGCCATCAATAAAGTCATCTCGGAACAAGCGTTCAAAAGACAGCAACGCAGAAAGTAATGCCGCCACCCAAGCAACTCCGGGTGCGATGCGAGAAAGTAACTTAGGATCCGGCCCAATAACTAATGGAAATAGCGTGATGACGATCAAAAAGAACCAAAGCGGATTTAAAATTTCCGCTTGCTTACGGGTCGCAATCTTCAGCTCTCGCTTTATAATCTGTAAAAATATCATAAAAAATCTAAGGGTTATATTTATAATCAGCAAGATTGATTTTCTTCAATAGGCTACTTGGTACTTCTTGATGGCTCGTTAAAATCACCATTCCACCTTTTTTAGCATGATTTTCAAAAAGTGCGGTCAAAACTTCAACCCCTTTTTTGTCTATTGCTGTAAAAGGTTCATCCAAAATCCAAAGTGGTGCTTCAGAGATCCATAATCTCGCCAAGGCTATGCGCTTTTGCTGACCCGCTGAAAGTTGGGCTGCTGGCAAATCTTCACGGCCAAGTAAGCCCACAGTTTCAAGCACATCCCATAAAATATCAGTGCCTTGCTGGCTTTGACTAATCTGCTGATAAAATTTTAAATTTTCCCATGCCGTTAATTCAGGTTTCACGCCTGAATGATGGCCGAGATAAAGTAGCTGATAATGGTATTCTTCGCGTTGTTTTGTAATCTCTTCTAAATTCCACCGCACTTTACCTTCTACAGGCTGAGCTAGACCGGCTAAAATCCGTAATAAACTTGTTTTACCGATACCATTATGCCCTTCAATTTGCACGAAATCGCCACTTTGAAATTGTAGTGAAAGATCAGTGAACAACACGCGATCGCCACGTTGGCACGCTAATTGTTCTAATTGAAGTTGATGAGCAGGAAACATAGTCTCAGCCTTAAAAATAAAATCTTCTGAAAAATCAGCGGGTATTCTACCACAAGGGGAAATTTTGACGAGATTTTAAACCCCTCAGAATATAACCATTTAGAAGTAGATCGGCATGTTTATTGATTTAAAACAAACTAAATTTTCCTAGCTTTTTCATCGGATAATCAAATAATTAAAAGATTTGATGATCTAAATCAAATTTTCTGCTACTATTTAGTTATTTTTTGATGTTGTTTTATCAAAAAACATTACCTTAACTTCATTTAAAAAAGGAACATATTATGTCTTATACTCTACCTGAATTAGGCTACGCTTATGATGCGTTAGAACCACATTTTGATGCACAAACAATGGAAATTCACCACTCTAAACACCACCAAGCCTATGTAAATAATGCAAATGCCGTGTTAGAAACTTTACCTGCTGAATTTTCTGAAATGTGTGCAGGTCAATTAATCAGCCAATTAGATAAAATCCCTGCTGAAAAACGTACGGCATTACGTAACAACGCAGGCGGTCACGCAAACCACAGCTTATTCTGGAAATCATTGAAAAAAGGCACTACTTTACAAGGTGATTTAAAAGCAGCTATCGAACGTGATTTCGGTTCTGTAGAAAACTTCAAAGCTGAATTTGAAAAAGCTGCAGCGACTCGTTTCGGTTCTGGTTGGGCATGGTTAGTAATTAACCAAGGTAAATTATCTGTTGTTTCTACCGCAAACCAAGATTCTCCATTAATGGGCAAAGAAATAGCAGGTTGTGAAGGTTTCCCACTTTTAGGTTTAGACGTTTGGGAACACGCTTACTACTTGAAATTCCAAAACCGTCGTCCAGACTACATCAAAGAGTTCTGGAACGTAGTGAACTGGGATTTCGTGGCAGAGCGTTTAGCTAAAAAATTAGCAAACTGCGGATGTTCAGCTAAATAATCGTTTCTCAAAATGTAAAAAATCGCCTTTATTAGGCGATTTTTTTATTGCTTAAATCCAGCGTCTGACTTTTTTCTTGTAAGCTAAATAAGACTCACCAAACTTCTTCTCTAGCCAATATTCTTCAGGTTTAATTTGCCATTGTGTGATGAGATAAACAAAAAGAAAAACACCGATAAAACTGACCGCACTTTGCAAATAAACCGCCCATGCCACTAACAAACCCGCTAAGCTTAAATACATGGGATTACGGCTAAAACGATAAATACCATTTGCCACAAACACATCACTTTTTTCTAAGTGAATTGGGTTGATATTCGCTTTACTTTTATAGAATTGCCAAAGGCTGAAAAAAGCGATGGCAGAAGAAACCAATACAATCGAATAAACTGCTAATGCATTGATTTTGAACGGATAAGGATTGGGTAAATATGCCATGACAAGTGCACAACCAATAAAAATGACGGGAGGCGGCACAAGAGGTTTCTGAATCATCAGATCAAAAATCCAACAAAAAAGCCCGAAAAATTCGGGCTAATTAAAATATTACAGATTATTTAATTTCATCTGCGCCATTTGTTTCTCTAACGGGTTACCGCTTTTTTGTGCATTCTCAAAGCTTGATTTAGCACCATTCACATCACCTTTTGCGACTTGAATATCACCCGCTAAAAGATCTTTACGCGCACTAAAACCTTGGCTTTTAACTTGATTTAGACTTGCTAATGCTGCATCAAATTGACCTTGTTGGAATTGCACAGCAGACAAACGAAGCGCAGCAAGAGACGTTAAGATATCATCTTGTGATTGAGCAATCGCTTGTTTCAAGCTGTTTTCAGCAGATGCGTAATCTTGTTTTGCAACGAAACCTTTTGCTTCATCTAATAAACTAAATACCGCATAGCTGGTTTTATCATGCGCTTTCACAAATTCAGCCACTTTAGCTTGCTGTGCTGCGGCATCTTTATTTGTGGTATAAACTAATGCATCATATTCAGCAGACGCTTGCATAATTTGATTAGCTTGATAAGACTGCCAATAACGCCACCCCAATATCCCGCCTACACCAAGAATAAAAGCGGCAATAATGGTTTTGCCATTGTCTTTCCACCATTCTTTTAACTGGTTCAGTTCTTGTTCTTCTTCAATGGTATATGCCATTTTCCTATCCTTCTAAAATTAAAATTGGGCTTTCACGTGTTCAATCAAATTGTTCACATCAATGGTTTGCTGCTCTGCCGCGCCAAGTAAGTGTTTTACCACAACTTGATTATTTTGTACTTCATTTTCGCCAAGCACAAGAGCCAGAGTCGCACCAGACTTATCTGCGCGTTTAAATTGTTTTTTAAAGTTACCGCCGCTGCAATGCAACATGGTGCTTAAGTGCGGTAATTCTGAGCGAAGTTTTTCAGCGAGCTGGAATGCGGCTAACGTTGTACCTTCACCTTGATAAACAACGTAAATATCTACCGCACTTTTTACCGGAATCGATTTATTCACTTCTTGAACGAGTAGTACTAAACGCTCTAAGCCCATTGCAAAACCGACACCACTGGTTGCGTGGCCACCAAGTTGTTCAACTAAGCCGTCATAGCGTCCACCACCACATACAGTACCTTGTGCACCTAATGCTGATGTCACCCATTCAAATACAGTTTTATTATAATAGTCTAAACCACGTACCAATTTTGGATTAATTTCATATTGAATGCCCACCGCATCTAATAGACCGCATAACTGCGCAAAA
This sequence comes from uncultured Haemophilus sp., assembly GCA_963517645.1. Taxonomy (GTDB): domain Bacteria; phylum Pseudomonadota; class Gammaproteobacteria; order Enterobacterales; family Pasteurellaceae; genus Haemophilus_D. The sequence goes on from CAUQGU010000089.1 coordinate 3,744, forward strand.
TGCTCGCGACTTTCATCGTCTAAATAATCCAATAATTTTGGCGCGCCGTCCAATACATCTTGTAATGCTTGATTTTTAGTATCCAAAATACGTAATGGATTTTTTACAAGACGTTCTTTCTCTTCTTCGCTCATTAAATCTTGGTGATTTTCTAAGAAGGCCACTAATGCAGAACGATAGTTTGCACGTGCTTCTAATGAACCAATCGAATTTAATTGAAGAGAAACATGTTGATCAATACCTAATGCTTTCCACAAACGAGCCGTTAAAATAATTAGCTCCGCATCAATTTCAGGGGTTGCGATACCGAATACTTCTACACCTGCTTGATGAAATTGACGGTAACGACCTTTTTGTGGACGCTCATGGCGGAACATTGGTCCCATATACCATAAACGTTGTTCATTGTTGTAAATCCAACCGTGTTCAATCGCAGCACGCACACATCCTGCTGTACCTTCTGGGCGAAGTGTTAATTGCTCATCATTATCCCAGAATGTGTACATTTCTTTTGAGACAACATCTGTGACTTCACCAATTGCACGAGCAAATAATGGCGTACTTTCCACGATTGGCATACGCACTTCTGAATAGCCGTAGCTGCTTAAAATTTGGCGAACCTGTCCTTCAATCCATTGCCAAAGTGGAGATTCAGTTGGGGAACAGTCATTCATCCCACGAATTGCTTGAATATTTTTTGCCACGAGTTTTCCTTAAATAATTCGATTTTTTGGATCTTGTTGTGCAACTTTGGCACGAATTTTTGCTTCTAATTGGTCAATAATCGCGTCGTTATCAAAACGTTCTTTTTGACGCTCACCATCTAAATAATAACCACTTTTCTTATTACCACCGGTCACGCCAAGATCAGACACTAATGCTTCACCTGGGCCATTTACCACACAACCAATAATAGACACATCCATTGGGGTAATAATATCTTCTAAACGTTGTTCCAGTGCATTCACCGTGCCGATCACATCAAACTCTTGACGAGAGCAAGTTGGGCAAGCAATAAAGTTAATCCCGCGAGAACGAATACGTAACGATTTTAAAATATCAAAACCAACTTTGATTTCTTCTACAGGATCGGCGGCTAAAGAGACACGCAAGGTATCACCAATGCCTTCTGCTAACAACATCCCTAAACCAATCGCTGACTTCACAGAGCCCGCTCGCGCGCCACCTGCTTCCGTAATGCCTAAATGCAACGGCTGTTTAATGGCTTTTGCCAGTAAACGGTAAGATTCCACTGCAAGGAAAACATCAGATGCTTTTACGCTCACTTTGAATTGATCGAAGTTTAAACGATCCAAGATCTCAACATGACGTAACGCTGATTCTAACAAGGCTTCTGGTGTTGGTTCACCAAATTTCTCTTGAATATCCTTTTCTAATGAGCCAGCATTGACACCGATACGGATAGGGATATTTTTATCACGCGCGCAATCTACTACGGCTCGAATACGATCCTCACGACCGATATTGCCTGGATTAATACGTAAGCAATCTACCCCATATTCAGCCACTTTTAACGCAATGCGATAGTCAAAATGAATATCCGCCACCAATGGCACATTCACTTGCTGTTTAATGATTTTAAAGGCTTCGGCGGCATCCATGGTAGGTACAGAAACACGCACAATATCTGCTCCAACTCGTTCCAAAGATTTAATCTGAGCAACGGTTGCTTCAACATCAGTTGTGCGAGTATTTGTCATGGATTGTACGGCAATCGGCGCATCACCACCGATTGGTACATTGCCCACATAAATTTTTGTCGATTCACGACGTT
>CAUQGU010000090.1:0-5267 GCA_963517645.1 uncultured Haemophilus sp.
CGCGCACCAGAGTTATCAGCCACATCTAAGATGGTCTGCATTTGAATCATATTATTACCTTTAATTAAATCCAACTTAATTTATCACTTTTAATATTGCATTGCAGTACTCAATACATAGCAATACTAAAACCCAACTAACAGGTTCAAATAAATCAGTTTTGGCCCCAAAGGGAGAAGCATCTAGGAATCTAGTAAGCTCAAAAATAAGGAGCGGAGTATACAGCGTTTTTTTTAAAATTGCAAGTCCGCTCCCTGCTATATAAATAGCAAAACTAAATTATATCGAGCGCACTTTTTCTACCAATTCCTTAACTACCCAAGATTTTGTTTTTGATAAAGGGCGGCTCTCTTCAATAATTACAACATCACCAACATTACATTGATTTGTTGAATCATGGGCATGAATTTTTGTAGAGCGACGAATAACTTTACCATACAAGGGATGCTTTACCTTCCGCTCAACCAAAACGGTAACCGTTTTATCCATACTATTGCTGACGACCTTACCTTGCAATGTACGAACATTTTTAATTTCGATCATTATTGAGCACCTTTTTCAGCTAAAACAGTCTTAATACGTGCAATATTTCGGCGTATTTTTTTTAACTCACTGGTTTTCCCTAACTGGCCAGTTGCATGCTGCATACGCAAACCAAATTGAACTTTTAATAAATCTATCAACTCTTGGTTTAACTGCTCACTTGATCTATTCTTCAATTCATGAGTTTTCATTATTTACCCACCTGTCTCGTTACAAATACAGTTGGAATTGGCAGCTTAGCTGCAGCTAATGCAAAAGCTTCACGTGCTAAAGATTCTGCAACGCCATCCATCTCATAGAGAATTTTCCCAGGTTTAATTTCTGCAACATAATATTCAACAGAACCCTTACCTCCACCCATACGAACTTGTATTGGTTTCTCTGTAATTGGCTTATCTGGGAATACGCGAATCCAAATACGGCCGCCACGTTTAATATGACGTGTCATTGCGCGTCGAGCAGCTTCGATTTGCCTTGCAGTAAGCCTACCACGACCCACAGCCTTCAAAGCAAAATCACCAAAACTAACAGCATTACCACGCAGAGCCAAGCCTGTATTGCGTCCTTTATGTTGCTTACGGTACTTCAGTCTAGTTGGTTGCAGCATTGCGTCCTACCTTTCTGCGTTTATGCTCTTGTTCAGGTTTATTCAAAACAACATCTTTGCCTTCACCAGTATATACCCAAACCTTTAATCCAATTACACCATATGTAGTATTTGCCTCACTGGTAGCATAACTTACATTAGCACGCAAAGTATGCAAAGGCACACGCCCTTCTCGGTACCATTCACTACGGGCAATGTCAGCACCATTTAACCGTCCAGAGGTCATAATTTTGATACCTTTTGCACCAACACGCATAGCATTTTGCATGGCACGCTTCATAGCGCGACGAAATTGAACACGCTTTTCCAATTGCTGAGCTATTCCATCTGCAATAATTTGCGCATCCAATTCAGGTTTTCGAATCTCTTCGATATTAACATGAACAGGAACACCCATTAAATTTTGCAAATCACGTTTCAACACATCAATATCTTCACCTTTTCTACCAATCACCATTCCCGGCCGAGCCGAGAAAATAGTAACACGAGCAGATTTGGCTGGCCTCTCAATAACAACACGGCCAATTGATGCATTGGACAAGCGTTTACGTAAATATTCGCGAACATCAATATCTTGCTTTAAGACAACAGAAAAATCGCTACTTTTAGCAAACCACTTTGAAGACCAATCTTTATTTACTGCCAAACGAAAGCCAGTTGGATGAATTTTTTGTCCCATAGCTTTTCCTTAGTTACCCACCGTCACAGCAATATGACATGTTTGTTTTTCAATACGATTTCCACGACCCTTAGCTCGAGCCTGAAAGCGTTTTAATGATGCGGCTTTATCTACACAAATCATAACAACTTTCAGATCGTCTATATCAGCACCTTCATTATGCTCTGCATTGGCAATCGCAGATTCCAGTACCTTTCTAATCAACTCAGCACCTTTTTTAGGACTAAAAGTCAAAATATTCAGGGCGTGGGCAACATTTTTTCCACGAATTAAATCTGCTACTAAACGAGCTTTCTGAGCAGAAATACGGGCATTCTTATGTAATGCAGATACTCTCATGTCTTACCCCCTACTTTTTCTTCGCTTTTTTATCAGCTAAGTGACCCTTAAAGGTACGGGTCAATGAGAATTCACCTAATTTATGACCTACCATATTATCACTGATAAAAACAGGTACATGTGTCCGCCCATTATGCACTGCAATTGTCAGACCAATAAAATCAGGCAAAATGGTAGAACGGCGAGACCAAGTCTTAATTGGGCGTTTATCATTGCTTGCACGAGCTGCATCAACTTTTTTCAACAAATGCAAATCAACATATGGGCCTTTTTTTAATGAACGAGCCATATTAATTAACCTTTATTCGAGTAACGACGTCGAACAATCATATTGTTCGTGCGTTTATTATTGCGAGTACGATAACCTTTTGCCGGAGTACCCCAAGGACTAACAGGCTCGCGAGCTTCACCAGTACGACCTTCGCCACCACCATGAGGGTGGTCTACCGGGTTCATTACCACACCACGAACAGTCGGTCTAACACCGCGCCAACGATTAGCACCAGCCTTGCCAATTTTTTGCAAACTTTGCTCTTCATTGCCTACTTCGCCAATTGTGGCACGGCAATCAACATGAATCTTGCGGACTTCACCAGAGCGCAGACGAATCTGAGCGTAAACCCCTTCTTTAGCAAGCAAAACTGCAGATGCTCCAGCAGAACGTGCAATTTGCGCACCTTTACCAGGTTTCATCTCGATACAGTGAATGGTTGTACCAACCGGGATATTACGAATCGGCAAAGTATTGCCCGCTTTAATGGGAGCCTCTGCACCAGAAATCAGTACCGCACCAGCCTGAATGCCTCGAGGGGCAATGATATAGCGGCGCTCACCATCTGCATAACACAGAAGAGCAATATGAGCAGTACGATTTGGATCGTATTCGATTCTTTCCACTTTAGCAGCAATACCATCCTTATTGCGCTTAAAATCTACCACACGATAATGATGTTTGTGACCACCACCTTTGTGACGAGTAGTGATATGGCCATTATTATTACGTCCGGCAGTAGTTTTTTTCTTCTCAACCAGGGCCGCAAATGGCGCACCTTTATGCAAACCTTCAGTAGTTACGCGAACCATGCCGCGTCGACCAGCGGAAGTAGGCTTCATTTTTACAATAGCCATCTTACCTTACTCCTTATCAGCCACAGCAGCGGCAGCCTCGAGATCAAGCTCTTGACCTTCAACCAAACTTACATAAGCTTTTTTTACATCGCTACGACGACCAACAGTGCGACCAAAACGTTTCACTTTACCTTTGGTTGTAGTTGTCGTTACCGAAGCCACTTGAACACCAAACAAAAGCTCAACAGCAGCCTTAATCTCCGATTTAGTAGAATCGGGCAATACTTTGAAAGTCATTTGGTTTCGCTTTTCAGCCAACAAATTGCTTTTTTCAGAAACAACAGGGGCTAAAATTACCTTCATCAAACGTTCTTGATTCATACCCACTGCTCCTCTAACTGGGCAATTGCATCCCTAGTAAAAACTACTTTTTTATAACGCAGTAAACTATAAGGATCAACTTGATGTGCTTCCAATACCAATACATTTGGCAAATTGCGGGAAGCCAAGTAAACATTCTCATCAAGCTGTTTAGTTACAAACAACACCTGTTCCAAACCTAAATTTTTTACCTGTCCGGCAAACTCTTTAGTTTTAGGAGTGGCGGCAGCCAGCTCTTCAACCACATAAAGCCGTTCGTCACGCACCAACTGCGACAAAATAGTCGCCATACCGGCACGGTACATTTTACGGTTTACTTTTTGAGTGAAATTTTCGTCAGGCTTGTTAGGGAACGCACGTCCACCACTACGCCATAACGGAGAAGAGGTCATACCTGAGCGGGCACGTCCTGTACCCTTTTGGCGCCACGGCTTTTTAGTAGAATGTTTAACTTCTGCGCGAGTGAGCTGTGCACGATTACCAGAACGGGCATTCGCCAAAAATGCGGTTACCAACTGATGAACCAATGCCTCGTTATACTCACGCGCGAACAAAGCATCGGAGGCAGACAAAGCACCTGAAACCTGACCTTGAGCGTTGATTATTTTTAATTCCATTACGCACCCACTTTCACGCTAGGACGTACAATTACATCGCTATTCACAGCACCCGGCACTGCACCTTTAACAAGCAAAAGATGACGTTCTACATCAACACGTACAATTTCTAAATTTTGCACAGTTGCTTTAGTATTACCGTATTGGCCCGCCATGCGCTGACCCGGGAAAACACGGCCCGGATCTTGAGCCATACCGATAGAGCCAGGCACACGATGTGAGCGCGAGTTACCATGAGAGGTACGTTGAGAATCAAAATTATGTCGTTTGATCGTACCGGAAAAACCTTTACCTTTCGAGGTCCCGGTAACGTCGACCAGCTGACCGGCTTCAAACAGGGCTACAGTTACTTCGCCACCTGCTTGCAGTTCAGCAGCTTTTTCAGCAGAAACAGCAAATTCAACCAAACCGCGACCAGCTTCAACACCTGCTTTTGCAAAATGTCCAGCTTCAGCCTTGTTAACGCGATTTGCTTTTTTCTGACCGAAGGTAACTTGAACGGCCGTATAACCGTCAGCATCTTCGGATTTGAGTTGAGTGACGCGGTTCGGAGTCATTTCCAACACGGTTACCGGAACAGAAGCACCCTGTTCGTCAAACACGCGAGTCATGCCCACCTTGCGTCCAACCAGACCTAATGTCATGATTATTTTCCTTAAATAAAAGGGGTTAGCTACGATTGGCCAACCATTCGGACAAAAATAAATTCTTGGCATCGAATGCCAAGCCCCGCACTATACTACATTAGCGCATGTATTTTCAAGAAAAATATCGGATTTCACATACTTGTCAGCCAATCGTTGTATTTTTTTCGATAACGCAATAATCAGACCGTCTGAAAATCAAAAAGGGCGGTCTGAAATTATTTTTCAAACTACCCTTAAACCGATAAATCAAATCCGATTTTGCTTACCCTTAACGGATTACCTGACTCAGTTCGCCCTTGGCATAGCGGTCGGCCATCTTTTCAAGTGAAACAGGTTTGATTTTGCCTGCCTGACCTTCGCAACCGAATGCGAGGTAGCGGTCGAGA
>CAUQGU010000091.1:0-5056 GCA_963517645.1 uncultured Haemophilus sp.
TGGACCAAGGTTTACGTTTCGCAATCCGTGAAGGTGGCCGTACAGTAGGTGCTGGTGTTGTTGCGAAAATCATCAAATAATTGATGTATTAACTGTAACAAGTTAGATAAAGAAGGCGTATCGAAAGATACGCCTTTTTGTTTTTTATCAATGAATGTCGTTTTTTTGATAGAAAGTGCGGTCAAAAATCGTGTTGTTTTGGTATGATACAGATTCATTTTTTATACGGGTGTTTTTATGCAACAACTTCCATTTAAAGCCGTTGTTTCTGATCTTGACGGTACATTACTCAATGCTAATCATGTAATTGGTGATTTTACAATTGAGATATTAAATAAATTAGAACAAAAAGGTGTTGATATTATTTTAGCGACAGGCCGTAATCACACGGATGTTTCTTCTATTTTAGGTAAGATAGGTGCTGAGCATGCTGTAATGATCACTTCCAATGGTGCGAGAGTACGCGACCTAAAAGGTAACCTTATTTATAGCAATAGTCTTCCAGAAGAAATCGTGCTTGAGTTATATAAAATTCCTTTTGATCGTACCAAGATTTGTATCAATACTTATCAAGATGATGGTTGGTTTATCAATATAGATGTGCCTGAATTAGCAAAATATCACAAGGATTCAGGTTTCATGTATGAGGTGGTTGATTTCACAAAACATCACGGAAGAGGAACTGAAAAAGTATTTTTTATTGCTCGTGACCCGAAAGATCTTGTAGAACTGGAAGATTATCTTAGAACACATTTCGGGGATAGAACAACGATTGTTTATTCTGCGGTAACTTGCTTAGAGGTGATGAACAAAAATGTATCTAAAGGTGATGCACTAGCTCATCTATTAGAAAATAGAAATTATGGATTAAAAGATTGTATTGCTTTTGGCGATGGTCAGAATGATGTTGAAATGCTTTCTTTGGCTGGTAAAGGTTATGTGATGGCAAATGCTGATCCTCGTTTAAAAGAAGCTTGCCCTGAATTGGAAGAGATTGGGTTCAATAAAGACGAAGCGGTAGCCAAACATTTGGCGGAGCTTTTTGGTATCAAATAAATGTTTCAGTCGCTTATTCTTGTTAGCACAGGCGCAGCCATCGGAGCATCCTTACGATGGGGATTGGGTCTTTGGTTGAATTCACTATTTAGCACACTTGCATTTGGTACACTTGTGGCGAACTTTATTGGCTGTTTTTTGATGGGGATTTTAGTGGCCGCCTTTTGGTTATTTCCTCAATTTAGCCCTGAATGGCGATTATTCTTAGTGACTGGATTTCTTGGTGCTCTCACCACCTTTTCTTCTTTTTCAGGCGAAGTAATAGAACTCTTTTTTAAAGAAGAGTGGGTAAATGGATTGTTCGTTTTAGTTAGCCATTTAGTTGGTTGTTTAATTTTTACAGTATTAGGGATTTATTTCTTTAGGTTCATCAGTCTTCTATTCCATTTCCGATAAAATCGCTAAATTCTTCAGAATAAAATCCATGAGAGAGCATATACTGCCAAATTTTTTGTTTGCTTTTGATTGGTTGAGGTTCTGCATAATTAGGAAACTTTTTGTGTAGAACCTTTTCTGCTATTTCAATCCAATTAATTTCACTTTCTGCGAGGACTTCATTGATTACGTCTGAAGGGACGCCTTTTAGTTGACGTAATTCTTGTTTGATACGATTTGCACCATACCCACGCTGCGAACGTGCGTGTAAATAATTTTCAGCAAATCGTTTATCATTTTGCCAGTTTTTTTTCTGACAGTAAGCAATCGTTTCATCGATCTCATCTTCTGTAAATGCTTTTTCCTGCATTTTATTGCGTAGTTCAAATTCGCTATATTCACGTCGAGCAAGTAAATTAACGACATAGCTTAAAGCAAGAGAAGACATAGAAATTCCTTTTAGGTGAAATACGGTTGAAATGAAAAGTGCGGTCAATTTTGACCGCACTTTTAGTGATTAGAAATCACTTTCTGCGTCATCGGTAGATTGTTCAATATCAGCCATTAATGCTTGTTCTGGGTTAGCGACTAATTCAGCACGAAGCTTCGCTTCAAGTTCGTCTGATTTCGCAAGGTTTTCATGTAACCATTTCATTGCATTAGCTTTACCTTGACCAATTTTTTCACCGTTATATGCATACCACGCACCGGATTTTTCAACAAGTTTGTGTTTAACACCAAGTTCAATTAATTCGCCTGCTTTAGAGATACCTTCTCCGTAAAGAATTTGGAAATCAACTTGGCGGAAAGGTGCAGCTAATTTGTTTTTGACTACTTTAACACGAGTTTCATTACCAATGACTTCATCTCCATCTTTAACTGAACCAGTGCGACGGATATCTAAACGAACAGAAGAGTAGAATTTCAGTGCGTTACCACCGGTTGTGGTTTCTGGGTTACCAAACATGACACCAATTTTCATACGAATTTGGTTAATGAAGATAACAAGACAGTTTGCATTTTTGATTTGGCCGGTTAATTTACGTAGCGCTTGAGACATTAAACGCGCTTGTAAACCCATGTGTGAATCACCCATTTCACCTTCAATTTCAGCTTTCGGGGTGAGTGCAGCAACCGAGTCTACGATGACGACATCTACAGCACCAGAACGTACTAATGCATCACAAATTTCAAGTGCTTGTTCACCGTTGTCTGGCTGGGAGACCAAGAGCTCTTTTACATCAACACCAAGTTTTGCTGCATAAATAGGATCAAGAGCATGCTCCGCATCGATAAACGCGCAGGTTTTACCGACTTTTTGCGCTTGAGCGATAACAGATAAGGTTAAGGTTGTTTTACCAGAAGATTCCGGTCCAAATATTTCAACAATACGACCCATTGGTAAACCACCAATACCAAGAGCGACATCAAGACCTAAAGAACCAGTTGAAACAGATTCTACATCAAGGGCTTGAGTATCACCCAATTTCATAATTGAGCCTTTACCGAATTGCTTTTCAATTTGACCAAGTGCTGCGGCGAGCGCTTTTTGCTTTTCTTCTTGAGTTGCCATATAAAACCTTCTTGAATAGAGTTATCTAAATTTGGCTAGATTATATCTGTATTGATGTACAGTATCAAGGAAAAATTTTTTCCTTGATGAAAAAATGTGAACTAGATTCCAAACTTGAGAAATAGTTTGTTTAAAATCAACTTCTTAAGTATTTTTTTAGATCTTGAATTTGTGCTGAGAGAATTTTTTCACCCAGTTCATATACAGTTCTTATTTTGGTTTCATCTCGTTCTAATCGACCTATATTGAGTGATACATTTGGGCGAATCACAAAGATTTTATTTTGTTTTTCTAAACGAATAATTTTTTCTACTTGTTCATTATAAGTGCGGTAGCGATTTTCTAAGGTTTTAACTAAATGTGGATATTTGCGATAAAAAAGCTTGAATAGAAAAGAAGATGATCTTGTTTTACGGTAGTCGATCGGTTGGGTTAAAACAACGATGATTTTATCACACCCAAGCTCTTGTGCTTTTTCAAATGGAATACTATCAGCAATTCCACCATCTAAATATTTTTGTCCATCGATTTCCACAAATTGTGAGACAAAAGGCATGGCTGAAGTTGCTCTGAAGTATTCCATCTCTTTGAAAACATCTTTGATTTTGAAATACTCCGCTTTACCATTCTCAATGTTTGTGGCGGCTAAATAGAAATCAATGTGGGATTTCTCGAATTCATTTTGATCAAAAGGGTCGAGATTAAAAGGGAGATCATAGAAAGCGAAATCTTTATTGATAATATTGCCCGTTGTAAAAAGGCTATGAAATCCCATGTAACGTTTATCTTTAAGATATTTGAGGTTATATCTCAACGCTCTTTCTTTTTGGTTGGATGCATAATTTATGCCAAATAATGCACCTGCAGAGATGCCAATAATTTTATTTATTTGAATGTTTTGTTCCATCAGTGCATCAAGGACACCTGCGGTAAACATACCTCTCATACCGCCGCCCTCAAGAACGAGTCCTACAGTCATTTTTACTCCTGAATTCTAAAAACTTTTAATAGATTAAATATTAAACTATAAACTTATTTTTTCTTATCTAGTTGTTTATCAATAAATAAATTTTGCATTTGCGATCTTTCTCACAAAATTGAAATTTTATATTCGTCATCTTTAACTGGTTATGATATAACCATTTTTGAGAAGTACTTCTTGGTATAGTCGTATGTGATTAACCTTAAGTAAGGAGGAGTTTTAAAATGAAAACTCTCATAATCCCAAATGATCATATCAGTAAAGTATGTGATTTGTTAAATCAACTTATCGGAGATGTGACAAGTAAAAATTTATTTACGGGATATGGCTTGTATCATAAAGAGAAAGATATGTTTGCGGTTTGGGCAAACAATAAGGTTTACTTACGTGCTAAGGATGAGCTTTCGATAAAATTAAAAGGACTTGGCTGTAAACCTTTTGCAACAAATGAACTCAATAAACGCTTCGTATTATCTGATTATTATGCTTTAACTGAAAGTATCTTGAAAGATAATGTTTTAATGAGAACCTTGATCATTCTTTCTATTAGTCAAATCAGGAAGGAAAAATTAGATTCTGCACTATCTAAGATTGGGAGAATTCGTGATTTACCGAATTTATCGGTTAAGTATGAAAGAGCGCTGAAGAAAGTGGGTATTGATAATGTTGATACCTTACGGCAAATAGGCGCTGAAAATGCGATTGTTCGTTTGAAGAAAGCGGATATTGGGGCAACTGAAGCTTTCTATTGGCGGCTTCGAGGTGCTTTAGAGAATCGTAATTGTGAGTTTTATACTGAGAAAGAGAAGGAAAGAGGTCTTAGTAAACTTAATGAAATACTTTCTGCAAATGGGTTTAGACGTTGTAAGCGAACCTCAAAAAAGGCCGAATAGCATTCATATAAAGGAGTTGGCGTCTAAAAAATCATCTATTGAAGAAGTTTCTTAAAAAAAGTGCTTGCGTGGATTCCAAAAATCCATATAATGCATCCCACACAACGACGCGCTGTTGTGACTCTTAAGAAAAACCGGTGCGTCGTTATTTTTTGCTCTTTAACAATATATCAGACA
>CAUQGU010000092.1:0-4998 GCA_963517645.1 uncultured Haemophilus sp.
TACAAACTTCATAAACAAGTTGTATTATTTGTTGAAGGTAAATATGTGACTACTAAAGAGTACGTTAACGATTCTTACGATGGTAAAACTAAAGACAGAGCTATCGGTGTAGGTATGCGTGTATTCTTCTAATCTTTGATTAGATAAGAATCTTAAAAGGCGAATCGAAGGGTTCGCCTTTTTGTTTATTTTTTAAATCTCCCCAACTCTTTTTAAATCTCCCCAAACCCCTCTTTACAAAAGAGGGGCTTTTTTATGATGTTGCTTTTAGTAGTTTTATTGGGAATATATTTGAGAGAGTTAAGAACGGAGAACGTTTATGGGCGGGCTATTAAGCTCCCCCTCTTTCGCAAAGAGGGGGCTGGGGGGAGATTTAACTACTTCAACTTATCCAAAACTAATTTCCCCATCATTTCAATATGGGCTTTTTCTGCATTCAAGGCAGGAATATAGTGATAAGATACACCGCCATGATTTAAGAACGTCTCTTTGTTTTCAACCTCAATTTCTTCTAAGGTTTCTAAGCAATCCACCGAAAAACCTGGGCAAATCACGGCGATTTTTTGAATACCTTGAGAAGCCGCTTCTTCTAAAAAGTGATCCGTATAAGGCTGTAACCATTCTTCACGGCCAAAGCGAGATTGGAAAGTCATATTCCATTGGTTTTCTGTTAAACCTAATTTATCTACAATGGCAATGGTAGTTTGTTTGCAGTGCTGACGATAATAATCGCCCATATTCTCATAACGCAATGGAATGCCATGATAAGAAAAAAGCAAAAACTCATCGGGTTTTAACCGCACTTTAATCGAATCCACTAAGGCATTAATGTAGTTTTCATCAAGATGATAAGAATGAATAAACTCAAAAGGCACAATATTGCGTTCTTGTGCAATGGCACGATTGAAGGCATCGATTAATGCGCCCGTTGTAGTGCTAGAATATTGCGGATAAAGTGGCAACACAATTATACGTTCCATGCCATTTTTAAGTAAATTTTTGACCGCACTTTGCATTGAAGGATTGCCGTAAGTCATGGCAATTTCGACTTGGGCATTGATGCCTTGTTCATTTAAATACGCTTGTAAGCCGGCTTGTTGTTGCTTTGTAATGGCAAGTAGGGGCGAGCCTTGTTCTGTCCAAATAGCTTGATAATTTTGTGCAATGCGTTTAGAACGAAAAGGTAAAATAATGGCTTTTAAAAGGGGATACCATTTCCAACGAGGTAAATCCACCACGCGGGGATCCATTAAAAATGCCGCTAAATAACGGGAGATGGCGGCAGGTTGTGGGGCATCAGGTGTACCAAGATTGGCTAAAATGATGCCTATTTTTTGAGTTGTAGTCATAAATGTTTGATAGAAAGCGTTAATCGAGAAACGCAACAGAGTTTATCTTGTTCATCGCGAATGTCAATTTGCCAAACATGGGTATTTTGACTTAAAGCAATTGGGGTTGCCTTTGCCCTGACAAAACCTTTTTTCACAGGGCGAAGATGATTGGCGTTGATATCTAATCCCAAGGCAACTTGACCTTCTTCTATGCTGAGAAATCCCGCCAGCGAGCCAATGGTTTCAGCCAACGCGACAGATACGCCACCATGTAATAAACCGAAAGGTTGAGTGGTGCGATGATCAACAGGCATTTTTGCCTCAATCCAGTTTTCACCATAAGCCGAAATCTCAATGCCTAAATGCCCAACGGCACAGTGTTTCCCCATTTCATTAAGCTGCTCAAGCGTGAACGCTTTTTTCCAAATTGTCATGCCTTTCTTCCTTAATTAATCTTATTCGCTTGCTTTAGTTTGATATAAATCCTCCCTTTCGTAAAGGGATAGATAAATGATGGGATTTTTCATACCTAAATTTGTTTATTTTTTATCCGAAATTTACAATTATTTACATATTTTAATAAAATTTAATGTAAATCTTTACATATATTTACAAATGAGGTGTTTTATCTTAATTGCTTGTAATTTTTAGTAAATCTTTTTTTTTGATGCTTTCTTTTTATACAAGGTTGGCTTAAAATAAGCCGTTCTGACCAGAAGGGTAAGGGAAACTATTGGCTAAATTTGTTGTCGCTGCCTTTTTGATGCTGAATTTTTTGGTGCTGTTGTCTGCGCAACAGCTTCTCAACAATCCTAATAAAAAGGAATAAAACTCATGAACAAAGTGTTTAAAGTTATTTGGAATCATGCTACACAAACGTGGACAGCTGTTTCTGAACTTGGGCATGCTAAGGGTAAAACCAAGTCTAAAAAGATCGTTAAATTGACCGCACTTGCTGGTGCAGTTATCGGTTCTCTAGCTGCTACTCAAACAGTAGAAGCTGCTGAATCAATAATGATGAATGATAACAACCGTTTAGCAATTAGTCCTAAAGCTGGGGAAAGTTATAAACAAGCTGAAGCTGTATCTTCGTTTGCTATTGCGATCGGTGTAGATAGTAAGTCAGATTCAGGTATTCCTGATGGAAAAATAGATCCGGTAACAAAAAAACCTCAGACTTCAGGTTCTGTAGCAATTGGTTTAGCTGCAAAAGCAGCTCCAACAGAGGCTGGTAAGACAGCGCTATCTAGTGTAGCTATTGGAGATCATGCTACTGCTACTGCTGACTCAGCTGTGGCGATTGGTGCTTATAATACAGCAACTGGTAGTAGTACTGTCTCTATCGGTAAAAGTAGCTCTGCAACGTCCAATAATGCAATGGCTTTAGGAACTCAGTCTAAAGCTACTGCTGATAATGCTATAAGTATGGGAGCATACAGTGAAACTGCGGGAGAGCGTGGTACTGCACTTGGTGTATTAGCCCAAGCTGAAGGAAAAGGTTCATTTGCTGGTGGTGCATCTGCTCAAGCAACAGGTGAAAACTCTGTGGCGATTGGTGGATCACAAGATGGTACTTTAGGTAATGCAACACAGAAAGCAGGTACTGCGGCTAAAGCAACAGGTAATCAAGCTATTGCTTTAGGTACTCAATCTAATGCTAGTGGTGAAAATTCTATTGCTCAAGGTAATGCAGCAAACGCTTCAGCAGTTAATGCTACCGCAATTGGTACTGAATCAACTGCTTCAGGACAGTATGCGACTGCATTGGGTACAGCTTCAAATGCAACCGCAATTCATACAGTAGCGATTGGTTCTGCATCAACTGCAAGTAAAGATGGTGCATTTGCCGGTGGTTACAACTCAACTGCAGCAGGGAAAAAATCTGTATCGTTAGGTTTTAATGCTCAAGCTAACCATGAAAACTCTGTTGCTTTAGGTTCGGGGTCTGTTACTAGTGATGCGGTTAAGTACCCAAGCCATAAAATTGCTGGTAAAGATTATGATTTTGCAGGTGCAGCACCTACTAGTGTAGTGAGTGTAGGAGCTCCGGTGAAGGGTGGTGAACGCCAAATTCAAAATGTAGCGGCAGGTCGTATTTCTAAAACGTCAACTGATGCAGTTAACGGCTCTCAATTATATGCGGTAGCCGATGCTGTAAGTAATCACCATTGGGTTGTCGGCGGTAATACCACTGCTAAGAATACAGCTGCTCCTACAGTGAGTGATGAGTTTGATGTTAAAAATAAGGACATCGTAGAATTCCAAAATGGTAATGGTACTAAAGCAACTATCGAATATACTAACGCTAGTCAAAGCTCAGGTACTCCAGCAAAAACAGTTGTTAAATACCACGCAAATATCGTAAATGGTGACAACACTGAAGTAGTAACTAATGCTGATGGTTCAATTAAAATCAATGCAAAAGCCGGTAAAGATACTACTGCGGCAGTGACTACTAAAACTCCAGATGCATTAAAAGTAACAAGTAAAACTGAGAACAATGTAACTACTTATAATGTAGATGCACAAACAGGTTCTATTTCTACAACCGATGCAGGCTCTGCAGCCTTCAAAGAAAATGGCGATGTGGCAACTGGCGGGAACTATGGTTCTCGTCTAACCAATGTAAGCACTGTAACGGATATCGTTAACAATGTTTCATGGCATTTAAATTCATCTGCAGTTCCAGGTTCAGGCGGTAAAATTACTGATGGTAGTGATACAAAAGCTGCGGATGTTAAAGCATCAAATACTGTAAATATCAATGCAGGTAAAAACATTGAGATTAAACGTAACGGCACCACCATTGAAATCAGCTCAACTGCAGCTGGTGAGAAAGGTGACACTGGTGCAACTGGTGCGAAAGGTGACACTGGTGCAACTGGTGCGAAAGGTGAAAAAGGTGACACTGGTGACACTGGTGCAACAGGTTCGAGTGTTACAGCTGAAGTTAAAAACAACAACGACGGTACTCACACTCTTACCGTTACAAACGAGCTTGATGGTTCAGTAACAACAACTATCATTAAAGATGGTAAAGACGGTAAAGACGGTGCTACCGGTGCTAAAGGTGACACTGGTGCAACAGGTTCGAGTGTTACAGCTGAAGTTAAAAACAACAACGACGGTACTCACACTCTTACCGTTACAAACGAGCTTGATGGTTCAGTAACAACAACTATCATTAAAGATGGTAAAGACGGTAAAGACGGTGCTACCGGTGCTAAAGGTGACACTGGTGCAGCAGGTGCTAAAGGTGACAAAGGTGACAAAGGTGACACTGGTGCAGCTGGTGCGAAAGGTGAAAAAGGTGACACCGGTGCAGCAGGTGCTAAAGGTGATACTGGTGCAACAGGTGCTAAAGGTGACAAAGGTGCAGACGGTAAAGACGGTGCGTCAACTCAAGCTACAGTAACCCGTGATGAAGCAGCTAAAACCTCAACTATCGTAATCACCAACACAGATAAAGAGGGTAATGTAACCAGCACAACTGCGGTTGTGAAAGACGGTAAAGACGGTGCAACTGGTGCGAAAGGTGATACTGGTGCAACTGGTGCGAAAGGTGATACTGGTGCAACAGGTGCGAAAGGTGATACTGGTGCAACAGGTGCTAAAGGTGACACTGGTGCAGCTGGTGCGAAAGGTGAAAAAGGTGACACCGGTGCAG
>CAUQGU010000093.1:0-4969 GCA_963517645.1 uncultured Haemophilus sp.
ATTTTGTCGAGGCATTTGATAATCCAATACTTTCACAAGGCGAAGATCAGGCTCGCATTGCTTTACAAGAGTTGAATGCTTTAGGTGGAACATTGTCATTTTCTACCGATAGCTTTGTGATTGATCCGATTTTTTTCCCTGGTGGTGATATTGGCAAACTCGCTGTATGTGGTACCGCTAACGATGTCGCGGTATGCGGTGCCGTACCCAAATATTTATCCTGTGGGTTTATTTTGGAAGAAGGTTTACCACTAGAAACCTTAAAAAAATTGATCCAGTCTATGGCAAAAGCCTGTCATTCAGCCGGTATTCAAGTAGTAACGGGCGATACTAAAGTAGTACAAAAAGGCGCGATAGATAAAGTTTTTATCAATACGGCAGGTATTGGTGTGATTCCAAACGGACTGGACTGGGGCGTACATCGCATTCAGCCAGGTGATCAGATTATCGTGAGTGGTACTTTAGGTGATCATGGTGCAACCATTTTGAATTTACGAGAAAACCTCGGTATTCAAACGGATTTACGCAGTGATTGTGCTGTGCTTGCACCGCTCATAGATTGCATTCGTCCAATTGAAGGGGTGAAAGCTGTACGCGATGCGACCCGTGGTGGTGTGAATGCAGTACTTCATGAATTTGCACAGGCACAGAAAGTAGGGATTCAAATTGATGAAACGGTATTACCAATTCGTCAGGAAGTACGTGGTATTTGCGAATTACTTGGTTTGGATGCATTAAATTTTGCTAATGAAGGCAAATTGGTGATTGTTGCGGATAAAGCAAAAACAGCTGAAATTCTGACCGCACTTCGTCGCCATCCATTAGGTGAAAATGCGGCCGTAATCGGCGAGGTAACAACTGATGGCAAAGTTCGTGCAGTTGGTCTTTTCGGTCAAAGTCGTTTATTAGACTTACCACGCAACGAGCCTTTACCACGAATTTGTTAAGCAAAAACCGGTTTAATTTTTAATTAAACCGGTTTTAGTTTGTAAATTAATATAGTAAGAGAAGAGTGATTATTTTTTCCAAATAACGTGGAATTCGCGATCTTCTTCTCGATGTGAAATTAAGAATTTCGCAAACACATCATCCATTTCATCTTTCTCATTCACTAATCCTACCCACACTTCAGCAAAAGCCTCAGGATCGATTAATACCCCAATTTCTTGTTCCCAATCATCGGCAGTTTCGACAAACTCGACCGCACCACGATCTTCAAATTGTAGATTGAATAGCATAATATCAGCCGGATCGAGATTTTCGCCCGCCATTTCTAAGAAAATATCATAAGCAAGATCAATCGCTGCATCGGGATCGAGTTTTTGAATATCAGTTGTCATTGGGTTTTCCTTCATCAAGTAAATTGTGCGTATGATACCGCAAGAAATACAAAACAAAAAGTGCGGTCAAATTTATCATTATTTTTGACCGCACTTATTTTTAGTTGCTGTAACTAGCCCGTATTTCGCATACCTGCAGCGATGCCTGTGATGGTGATCATCAAGGCTTGTTCCACATCAGGACTTGGGTTTTCAGGCGATTCACGGAAACGACGGAGCAATTCCACTTGAAGGAGATTGAGTGGATCCGTATACACATTACGTAACGCAATAGAGTCGGCGATCCACGGCAAGTCCGCCATTAATTCATCTTTGTGAGAAAGCGAAAGCACGGTTTTAATATCCGCATTGAGTTGATTACGCAGATTTTCACCTAAGTACCAAAGCTCTTTTTTCACTAGGTTATGATCATATTGTTCAGAAAGCCAAGTATCGGTTTTACTGAACACCATTTCTAACATTCCCACGCGAGTAGAGAAGAATGGCCAAGCTTTACACATTTCTTCAATAATATGACCTTTGCCTTCATCCACAATTTTTTGAATTGCCGCACCCGCACCAAGCCATGCTGGTAGCATTAAGCGGTTTTGCATCCAAGCAAAAATCCATGGAATGGCACGCAAGCTTTCCACGCCACCGTTTGGATTACGTTTTGCAGGGCGAGAGCCAAGTGGTAGTTTAGACAGTTCTTGTTCCGGTGTAGCACTGCGGAAATAAGGCACGAAGTCTTTATCACCACGAACAACACTACGGTAAATGTCACATGAAGTAGCGGAAAGCTCATCCATGACGGTACGCCATTCTGCTTTAGGTTCTGGCGGTGGGAGTAAGTTTGCTTCTAAAATCGCGCTCGCGTAAAGATCAAAGGTTTCAACCGCAACTTCGGGTAAACCAAGTTTAAAGCGGATCATTTCCCCTTGTTCAGTCACACGTAAACCATTTTTGAGTGAGCGTGGAGGTTGAGAAAGTAATGCCGCATGTGCAGGTGCACCACCTCGACCGATTGTACCACCACGACCATGGAATAAAGTGAGCTCAATACCTAGTTCTTCGGTTAAGTTGACTAATGCTTCTTGAGCACGATATTGTGCCCATGAAGCTGCCATCATTCCCGCATCTTTAGCAGAGTCAGAATAACCAATCATCACCATTTGATGATTGTTAATCACGCCACGATACCAACCAATATTGAATAATTGACGCATGACCCCTTCAGATGCATCTAAGTCATCTAAGGTTTCAAAAAGTGGCACGACAGGAATGTGATAAGGCACGCCTGCTTCTTTTAATAATAAATGCACAGCAAGCACATCAGAGGCACTTCTCGCCATTGAAATAATATAGCAAGCAATCACGCCTTGTTTTTGTTGAGCAATGACTTTGCAAGTATCTAAAATTTCTTGGGTTTCAGCAGATGGCTCCCAATGGGTTGGAATTAATGGGCGACGAGAATTTAATTCACGCACCAAGAAAGATTGTTTCTCAGCTTCGCTCCATTGTGCATAATCGCCAATGCCAAGATAACGGGTGATTTCAGCAATAGCATCGGTATGGCGCGTGCTTTCTTGACGGATATCCATTTGTGAAAGAGTAACCCCAAAACAGCGAATGCGATGCAAAATATCCAATAAAGATCCATTGGCGATAATCCGCATACCACATGCCATTAATGATTGATAGCAATCATAGAGCGGTTCCCAAAGTTGATTATCTTCCATGATAATATCCGCTTGGCTTACGCGTGGCGGACGATTTGCCAGGCTATCATCAAAGTAACCAAGAGTGGCGATAAGTTTTGCACGAAGTGCTTTGACTACAAAACGATAAGGCTCTAAATGCTCACCATATTTTGCGGTAAATTCTGGCGTGCATTTCACCATAGATAATTCATCGGCAAGGGATTTAATGTCATTTAAGAACAAATCCGCCGCTTTCCAACGAGCAAGATAGAGTACTTGTTGGGTGATTTTCGAAGTAACAAATGGGTTGCCATCACGGTCACCACCCATCCAAGAAGAAATTCGGACAGGACGTAAGCCCACTGGTAAATCGTACCCCAAAAATTCACGAGCATGTTCATTTAATTGACGTAAGAATTCCGGCACCCCTTGCCATAGACTGTTTTCAATCATGGCGTAGCCCCATTTTGCTTCATCGAATGGCGTAGGGCGAACGGTACGGATTTCATTGGTATGCCATGCTTCAGCAATTAAACGAAGTAGCAAGCGTTCAATAATGCCGCGTTCTTTAGGTGTCAAATCATCGTGCTCTAATTTGCTTAAGCATTTATTGATCTCAACGTGTTTGTGGATTAACGAACGTCGTGTGGTTTCGGTTGGGTGTGCGGTTAATACTAGCTCAATGAGCAAGTTTTCAACGGTTTTGTAAACTTCTTCTTTTGAAATATTTAATGCTTTTAAGCGTTGGAATAAAGCACTTAATGAACGATTAGAAGATTGTAAATCTTTGTGTTGGCGAGAGACCGTTTGGTATTGTTCAGCGATATTAGTTAAGTTAAGGAAATGGCTGAATGCTCGTGCAACAGGAATAATATTTTCATTTGAAATGGTGGAAAGGGTATCCAACAATGTTTTACGTGCTTGGCTATCGCCAGCTCGAGATTGTTTTGACAATTGGCGAACATTTTCAATTAAAGTGAGAATGTCTTCGCCTTGTGCATCATTAATGGTTTCTCCAAGAAAACGCCCTAGCATATTAATGTTATGGCGGAGAGTGCGATACTCATCAGTCATATGAACTCCGATAAAGAAAAAAATAAAACTAGGGGAGATATAACCAAAAATATGTATCGGGATCAAATGCTATACGTCAAAAACTTGCATTAAATCAAAAAAGGCTAAAATAAGTAAAAAATGACCGCACTTTTTTAGATAAAATTCAAAGTGCGGTCAAAAAGTTTAATGTTTATTTAAGGTTGCGAACTGATTTTCGAATGACGAGTTCAGGATGGATCGCAATGCGGTGTTTTTCGTGATTATCGTTATCTTTATTGGCAATACGCTCAAATAAAAGATTAACCGCTTGTGCACCTAAACGAGACTTCGATTGGTGAATCGTTGTGAGTGGTGGTGCATAGAAACGCGATGAGTGAATATTATCATAGCCAATAATCGAGATATCATCAGGCACACGCAAGCCTTTTTCCGTAATCGCAGAAATTGCACCTAATGCCATCACATCATTACAACAGAATACGGCAGTAGGTAGGCTGTCTTGTGCGAGAATTTTATTCATACACTCGTAACCGTCCTCAGGTTCGAAGAAACCTTCCATAATCCAATTTTCATGGATCGGTAGATTGGCTTCATTCATGGCTTTTACAAAGCCCTCGTAACGGGTTCTTGCCGTCGTTTTATCTAATTCACCCGCAATAAGACCGATCTTTTTATGACCACAATCAATTAAATGCTTAGTAGCAAGATAACCGCCCGTAAAGCTGTTATCTTCAATGATATCGGTATCTGTATTTGGACCCCAATCCATTACCACCATCGGCACAGACGAGAAACTAGAAAGCACATCAAGTGAATGTTGTGTGTATTCAGAACACATGACCAATAAACCATCTACGCGTTTTTTGGCGAGCATTTCGACGTGATTTTTAATTT
>CAUQGU010000094.1:0-4962 GCA_963517645.1 uncultured Haemophilus sp.
ATGGTACTAGCATCACAGGTGAAGTTGTAGATAACGGCGACGGTACTCATACCATCACTATTACTGATTTAGGTACTGGCTCAGTTACTACTACTGTCGTTAACGATGGTAAAAATGCAGAAGCTGAAGTTAAAAAGAACAACGACGGCACTCACACTATAACCATTAAAGATGGCAACGGTAAAACCACTACAACTATCGTTCAAGATGGTAAAAAAGGTGAGAAAGGTGACAAAGGTGATAACGGTAAAGATGGTGTGATGACTTGGGATATTAAATCTACAGGTAACACAGCACCAAAATCACAAACCGATGCGAAAACCATTGAACATAAAAATACCGTTGAGATGGTCGCAGGTAAAAACTTAACTGTTAACCAAACCAACAACAGTGATGGTGCAAAAGTTGAATTTGCCTTAAACAGCACTGTAACTAACTTAGATAAAGTAGTTGTTAATGGTCCTAAAGGTCCTAAAGGTGAAGATGGTAAAGACGGAGTGACCATCACAGCGCCTGTTGAAGGTAAAGATGGTTCAGACGGCAAAGTTGGAATCAGCGGTAAAGACGGCAAAGATGCAGTTTCTATCTCTGGTAAAGATGGCGTGGGTCAAATCGGCTTAACCGGACCGAAAGGTAAAGACGGTAAAGACGGTGCATCTATCAACATCACAACAGACAACGGTAAACAAACACTTGTAAATCGTGAAGTTGGTGCTGATGGTAAACCAGGTGAAACTACCCAACGTATCATTTACGTACCAACAGACAAAGATGGTAACCCTCTCAAAGATGAGAACGGTAATACAATCAAACGTGAAGTTGCAACCATGGATGATGGCTTAGTCTTCGGTGGTAACACAGGAGAAGCACATAAAGCAGCACTTGGTACTCAAGTGAATGTTAAAGGTGCGACTACCAATACAGATTGGAACAAGTTTGATGCTGGTAAAAACATTATGACTAAAGTTGAAGGCAATACCATTACTGTGGGATTAGCAAAAGACTTAGAAGTTAATAGTGTAAATGTAACTACTAACGTAACAGCTGGCAATGTAACTGCTAATGGCACAATCTCAGCACCAACCATTAAAGCTGGTGATACAACCATCCAAAATGGTAAAGTGACTAACTTAAAACATCACATTGAAAACCCAACAACAGTTGTGGATGACAAAGTGTTAAATGTTTCTGAGGATGTGAAAAAAGAAGCGGCAACAGTTCGTGATGTATTGAACTCTGGCTGGAACCTACAAGCAAATGGTAAACCAGTTGATGCAGTAACTCACGGTAATACTGTGAACTTTGCAAATGGTAAAGGTATCACTGTTACAGCAGAGCCAAATAAAGATGGTACAACATCTAAAGTGAGCTTTGATGTGAATGTTGATAACGATACTATCACTGTGAACGATAAAGGCCAATTAGTATCAAATGGTTCAACCAACTTTAATGTTGCAACTAAAGATGGTGGAAACAAAGTTGCTAAGAAAGGCGGAAGCTCAACAACGAAAATTACTAGTGGTAAAACAATTACTTATACTGCAGGTAAAAACATCGCGATTGAGCAAAATGGTGGCGACATCCTTGTTTCAACAACAGATGATGTAAACCATAACAGTGTAACCACTAAAGACTTAACCGTTAATAAAGGTGGTAATGTTGATATGGGTGGCAACCAAGTTCACAACGTGAAAGCGGGTACTAAAGATACTGATGCGGTTAACGTATCTCAATTGAAACAATCAATTGGTGATGTACATAAACGTATCAATAAAGTGGGCAAAGAAGCTCGCGGCGGTATCGCAGGTGCTAACGCAGCAGCAGGTTTACCACAAGTTTATATTCCAGGTAAATCAATGGTTGCCGCTTCTGCAGGTACTTTCAAAGGTGAAAGCGCTGTAGCAGTAGGTTACTCACGTTCAAGTGACAATGGTAAAGTTATCTTCAAACTTCAAGGTAACGCAAATACCCAAGGCGACGTAGGTGGCTCTGTGGGTGTAGGTTACCAATGGTAATTTAACTTTCCATTAAGATAGATAAAAACCCAGCTTCGGCTGGGTTTTTTATTTTTAGAGGAAGATTTTAGAAGAAGTGTAAGTATATAAATTGTATTTGCTGATTGAATAGAGATTCTTCAATTTATATCTTAGGATTTCTACATATGCTCTTTAGCAAATCTCAAGTTTTCTTGGCAACGTTGTTTATCTCGTTCTGGAATAGTTGGATTGGCTAATAATTCTAAGCAGAGATCATGGCAAAGTTGATAGTTACCCACCCAATACGCACTAACCGCAAGTTCATCTTTTGCCTTCCATTCGTAAACGGAGTGATCCACAAAGAGAATATCTTTATTTAAAGAAATGCTTACTGCTGCAGTTGCATAAATATAAGCGAGTTTGATTTTATCGTGGAAGCGTAATTGGCGCGCCAAATGATAAAGGCTTTCAGCGCGTTGTGGGCGATATTCATAAGCGGCAAGTAAAAGATTTTGCACCTCATCTAATGGGGCATTTAATTCAATTTTTAATAGGGCAATTTGGAGAAGTGAATAATAAACTTCTTCATACCATCCCCCTAAATTTGCCCGTTTGGCATACCACTCAATGGCCTTTTCAGGCATATCTGCATCACGATAAGATTGTGCGGTATAAAACGCATAGCGATCTTTAAGATCTTCATCTTCAGGTGAATTGAAGGCTTTTTCTAACACTTGAGCATCTTGGAAATATTTTTGTGGATTGTTGCTACGCGCCCCAAAACGACCACTAATCACATAATAATCACCAAAGATTTTTTGCTCCACAACGGTTTTTTTACGTTGTTCGACAAATTCATGCAATACGCCACGCCAGTAGAATGAGCCATCATTACGAAACATAAGCGTACGGAAATAAACATTTGCACCCGTTACACTATTTGCCATGCGTAGATAATAGCGATCGCTCGTCAGTTCTTCAGGTAATACAAAATTTCCTTCAAAGCGATCATCAGCATCAAAGATTAATACATAATCTGTTTTTCCTTGTGCATGTTGTAGAGCACAGTTTCGATTATGGGCAAAGTTAACCCATTCATCGTGATGAATTTCGCCTTGAATACCTTTTTCATCAAAGAATTGTTTGATAATGTCTGCAGTATTGTCGTCCGAGCCTGTATCACTAATGACATAATAATCTAATGGAACATGAGTAATAATGTTCTCTAATGTATCTCGGATGATAGCGGATTCATTTTTGACAATCATATTCAAACAGATTGTTTTTTTATCAGTTCTTTGAGGCATTTTTCTATCTCTTATATTTATTATTCAGTCAAATTGATTTCTCTTTAGAGTTGAAGGGCATTATAGCGAAAATACATTTTGCTTGCTGAAAATTATGCGAAAAATGACCGCATTTTTTCTCGCATATAGACAATTCCAATTACATCAATTTATAGCTTTCTTATTCACTTTTAGGCAAAATAGAGCACAATTCCAATGAGTAAAAAAGGATAATGAAAATGACTAAACATTATGATTATATTGCTATCGGTGGCGGTTCAGGCGGGATAGCTTCAATTAACCGTGCGGCAAGTTATGGCAAAAAATGTGCGATTATCGAAGCAAAACATCTCGGTGGTACTTGTGTGAACGTAGGTTGTGTACCGAAAAAAGTGATGTTCTATGGCGCACAAATTGCAGAAGCCATTAATAGCTATGCACCCGCTTATGGTTTTGATGTAGAAGTGAAAAAGTTTGATTACGCGAAATTAGTCGAAAGTCGTCAAGCTTACATCGGTCGTATTCATACCTCTTACAATAATGTATTAGCGAAAAATAATGTGGATGTGCTTAATGGTTTTGCACGTTTTAAAGATACGAAAACGATTGAAGTGAGCTATGCAGATGGTTCAACAGAATTAGTGACTGCAGATCATATCTTAATTGCGACGGGTGGTCGTCCAAGTATTCCTGCAGTAAAAGGCGCAGAATACGGGATTGATTCAAATGGTGTATTTGCTTTAAATGAGTTACCAAAACGTGTCGCAGTAGTAGGCGCAGGTTATATTGCAGTTGAATTAGCGGGTGTTTTAAATAGCTTAGGCAGCGAAACCCATTTATTTGTGCGCCAACATGCTCCATTGCGTAATCAAGATCCATTGATTGTGGAAACCTTGGTTGAAGTGTTAGCACAAGATGGCATCCAATTACATACCAAGGCGTTGCCTGAAGAAGTAGTGAAAAATGCGGATGGTTCACTTACCTTGAAATTACAAGATGGCCGTAAAACCACAGTGGATACGTTAATTTGGGCAATCGGTCGTGAACCAGCAACGGATGTGATTAATCTTGAAGTAACCGGTGTGAAAACCAATTCACGCGGACAAATTATTGTCGATAAATATCAAAATACAAACGTACCTGGCATTTATGCTGTGGGTGATATTATCGAAGGTGGTATTGAATTAACACCAGTTGCCGTGGCGGCAGGTCGTCGTTTATCCGAGCGTTTATTCAATAACAAACCGAATGAGCATTTAGATTACAATCTTGTGCCAACTGTCGTGTTTAGCCATCCGCCAATTGGTACAGTCGGTTTAACTGAACCACAAGCGATTGAGCAATATGGTGAAGAAAATGTGAAAGTGTATAAGTCCTCTTTCACGGCAATGTATACCGCTGTCACTGAACATCGCCAGCCTTGCCGGATGAAATTAGTGTGCGTTGGCAAAGAAGAGAAAATCGTGGGCTTACACGGCATTGGTTTTGGTGTGGATGAAATGATTCAAGGTTTTGCTGTGGCAATCAAAATGGGTGCAACCAAAGCAGACTTTGATAATACAGTGGCGATTCACCCAACAGGTTCAGAAGAATTTGTCACAATGCGTTAATTGTAGATAAAAAAGTGCGGTCAAAATCTCTGATGTTTTTCGGTATTATGTAGCAGTTGCACAAAGACCTAACCGCTTGAAAATACTAGA
>CAUQGU010000095.1:0-4962 GCA_963517645.1 uncultured Haemophilus sp.
CGCGACCCCGACCTTGGCAAGGTCGTGCTCTACCAACTGAGCTATTCCCGCATTCACATCAAATGAATGAGACGGCATTATACGAATATTTTTAGGCAGTGCAAGCATAAAATCAGGAAAATGATTTACTTGTTTATATATTCGTCGATTTAGTCCATCTTTAAAAAATGTTCACGATAGTAAGCGAGTTCTTTGATGGATTCGCGAATGTCGTCTAACGCCAAATGGGTGTTTTGTTTACTAAAGCCGTTCAGAATTTCCGGTTTCCAGCGAGCCGCTAATTCTTTTAATGTACTGACATCAAGGTGGCGATAGTGGAAGTAGTCTGCAAGCTCCGGCATATATTTAAAGAGAAAGCGTTTGTCTTGTGCCACGCTGTTGCCACAAATCGGTGATACCCCTTTCGGCACGTATTTTTTGAGAAAATCTAAGGTTTGTAATTCTGCCGCGCGTTCGGTCAATTTGCTGTTTTTAACACGTTCAACCAACCCATTGGCGGTGTGGGTTTTCACGCACCAGTCGCTCATTTTATTAAGTAATTCATCCGATTGATGAACGGCTAGAACAGGTCCTTCGGCAAGAATATTTAAATTTTTATCGGTCACAATGGTTGCGATTTCAATAATGCGTTCTTTTTCCGGATCTAAGCCTGTCATTTCAAGATCAATCCAGATCAGATTTTGTTTATCTAATGCCATTATATAAGGTATCCTATGCAAAAATTTTCCTTATTCTAGCGAAAAACGCGAGAAAAAACGACCGCACTTATATGAGTAAACCCAAATTAACGCAAAATCAAAAACGCCGAATTCAATCCAATAATAATAAGGTATTACATCGCCATCAGAAGAAAGACATTGATTGGCAGGATGATATGCTGGGCGATTCGCAGGAGGGTTTGGTCGTCACGCGCTATGCCCGTCATGCGGATGTGGAAAATGCGCAAGGCGAGATTTTTCGTTGTAACTTACGCCGCACATTAGCGAGTGTTGTCGTGGGCGATCGTGTGATTTGGCGACAAGGTAATGAGCAGTTGCAAGGGGTGAGCGGCGTAATTGAAGGGGTTCATCCGCGTAAAAATGAAATTTCCCGTCCGGATTGTTACGACGGCATTAAAGTTATTGCTGCCAACATTGATCGCATCATCATTATTTCTTCCGTATTGCCGAGTTTGTCTTTGAATATTATTGATCGTTATTTGGTGGTATGTGAAGAAGCCAACATTGAACCCATTATTGTATTGAATAAAGCCGATATGCTGACGGAAGAACAATGGCAAGAGGTGGATTCACAGCTGAAAATTTATCGTGATATCGGCTATCAAACGCTGATGGTTTCAGCGCAGAATGGAAAAAATTTGGAAAAACTGACCGCACTTTTATCGGATGGCGTGTCTATTTTTGTAGGACAATCCGGCGTAGGAAAATCCAGTTTGATTAATGCTGTCTTGCCGGAGGTAGACGCGTTGGTCGGAGAAATTAGTTCAACTTCAGGCCTTGGGCAACACACCACAACTTCTTCTCGTTTATATCATTTACCGCAAGGTGGCAGTTTAATTGATTCGCCGGGCATCCGTGAATTTGGTTTGTGGCATTTAGAAGATGAGCAGATTACGAAAGGATATCGTGAATTCCAAAGCGTGCTGGGCACCTGTAAATTCCGTGATTGTAAGCATTTAAATGATCCGGGGTGTGCCTTACGTCAGGCGGTAGAAGAAGGCAAAATCAGTGCTGTTCGTTATGAAAATTATCATCGTTTGTTAACCAGTAAAAAAGAAATGAAATCGCAGCGCCATTTTTCTGTTGAATAAGTCAATGTCAGCCACTTCTTTTGCGCAAAACCTTGTTAAATTTTGGTTAATAAATTAAACTTTGACGTCGTTTTTTTGTGATCCAGTTCAAATTTTTATTGAAATCGCCTTGCGTAATGGCGCGATTATCAGGATACTACGGCGCATTTATTTTAGTCTTTTTAGACAAGATTCCATCAAAATGCTAAATGGACTTATCGGATTCAATTAATTTTTTAGAGGAAACTCATATGTATTCAAAAGATGTTGAAATCACTGCACCTAATGGTTTGCATACGCGTCCGGCAGCACAATTCGTTAAAGAAGCGAAAGCATTTGCTTCTGATATTACGGTTTCTTCAGTCGGTAAAAGTGCCAGTGCAAAAAGTTTGTTTAAATTACAAACGTTGATGCTCACGCAAGGTACCGTGATTACGATTTCTGCAGAAGGTGAGGATGCAGAAAAAGCTGTTGAACATCTTGTGGCATTAATTCCAACCTTAGAATAATAACCAAGCCATGATTTGCGGCAATCTTTCTTTATGATTAAAGAGGCGATGTAGCAGGTCATGGCTTTTGCTTTATTTTAAGAATGATTGATTTTTAATCAATTTGAGTTTTAGGATAGATTTTTTATAGAAGGTAACTATGATTTCAGGAATTCCGGCTTCACCAGGCATTGTTTTTGGTAAAGCACTTGTGCTTAAAGAAGAAAAAATTGTACTGGATATGCAAAAGATTAAAGACAGCCAAGTAGATGAAGAAATCGCGCGTTTTTATGAAGGACGCAGTGCGGCAGTTGAACAATTAAATTCAATTAAAGATCGTGCTTATGCTTCTTTGGGGGAAGAAAAAGCGGCGATTTTCGAAGGCCATTTAATGATTCTGGAAGATGAGGAGTTAGAGGAAGAAATTCTTGATTATCTTCGTTCAAATAAGGTGAATGCTGCCGTTGCCGCCAATGTAATTATTGATCAGCAAGTTGCTATGTTGTCTGAAATTGATGACGAATACCTAAAAGAACGTGCGGGTGATATTCGCGACATTGGCAATCGATTGATTAAAAATATTTTAGGGATGCACATTGTTGATTTAGGCGAAATCAATGAAGAAGCGATTTTAGTTGCTTATGATTTAACGCCCTCTGAAACGGCACAGTTAAATTTAGATAAAGTGTTAGGTTTTGTGACGGATATCGGCGGTCGCACATCACATACGTCCATTATGGCACGTTCTCTTGAATTGCCGGCAATTGTTGGGACGAACAATGTTACCGAGCTGGTGAACACCGGTGATTTCTTAATTCTTGATGCATTAAATAATGCGGTTTATGTTAATCCTTCCCAAGATGAAATCCAGCGTCTAAAAACGTTACAAGCGAAGTTAGCAGAAGAAAAAGCCGAATTGGCGAAATTAAAAGACTTACCTGCCTTGACGTTAGATGGACACCGCGTGGATGTGGTGGCCAATATTGGGACCATTCGCGATGTTGAAGGTGCCGAGCGTAATGGCGCAGAAGGCGTGGGTTTATATCGTACTGAATTCTTGTTTATGGATCGCGATCAGCTACCAACCGAAGAAGAGCAATTTATTGCTTATAAAGAAGTAGTGGAAGCCATGAATGGTAACTTGGTGATATTGCGTACCATGGATATCGGTGGCGATAAAGAATTACCGTATTTGAATTTGCCGAAAGAAATGAACCCATTCCTCGGTTGGCGAGCTATTCGTATTGCGTTGGATCGTCGCGAAATTTTAAATGCGCAATTAAGAGCGGTGTTACGGGCATCCGCTTACGGTCGATTAGCCGTCATGTTCCCGATGATTATTTCTGTAGAAGAAATTCGAGCACTTAAATCCGTGATTGAAGAATTAAAAGTTGAATTACGCAATGAAGGCAAAGATTTTGATGAAAATATTCAAATCGGTGTCATGGTAGAAACGCCATCCGCTGCGGTGAATGCCAAATTCTTAGCAAAAGAAGTGGACTTCTTTAGTATTGGTACAAATGATTTAACCCAATATACGTTAGCCGTAGATCGTGGCAATGAGCTCATTTCTCATTTATATAACCCAATGAGTCCGTCTGTACTGAGTTTAATTAAACAAGTGATTGATGCTTCTCATGCGGAAGGAAAATGGACGGGAATGTGCGGTGAATTAGCCGGCGATGAACGTGCTACTGTCTTGTTGTTAGGAATGGGGCTAGATGAATTTAGTATGAGTGCGATTTCTGTGCCGCGGATTAAGAAATTAATTCGTAACGTTAATTATCAAGACGCAAAATTACTGGCAGAAAAGGCGTTACAACAACCGACTGCGGCAGAAATCGAACGTTTAGTGATTGATTTTTTAGCAGAAAAAGCATTAAATTAAATACAAATTAGGCTTTTTAAGCTAAAATATGACTAAATTTCAAACTTCAGGAGATGATTAAAATGGGTTTATTTGACAAACTATTTGGCTCAAAAGAGAAGAAAGCGGTTGAAGTGGAAATCTATGCCCCACTTTCCGGTGAGATCGTGAATATTGAAGATGTGCCGGATGTCGTTTTTTCTGAAAAGATTGTTGGTGATGGCATTGCTATTCGCCCGACCGGCAATAAATTAGTTGCGCCGGTAGATGGTGTGATTGGTAAAATTTTTGAAACTAATCATGCGTTTTCCATGGAATCCAAAGAAGGCGTGGAGTTGTTTGTTCACTTTGGTATTGATACCGTAGAATTAAAAGGTGAAGGCTTTACCCGTGTGGCGCAAGAAGGTCAAACCGTTAAACGTGGAGACACAGTGATTGAGTTAGATCTTCCTCTCTTGGAAGCCAAAGCGAAATCCGTATTAACACCGGTAGTGATTTCCAATATGGATGAGATTAATCATCTTGAGAAGAAAACCGGGGAAGTGGTTGCCGGTGACTCCGTGGTGTTGGTTCTAAAAAAATAATAGAGACAGCAAGCTTGTAATAAGCTTTTTGCTGATTGCCGATCTTAAGTTTTCTTAAGATCGGCTTTTTTCATTATAGCCAGCCAAAGTCCCGCTATAAAACCATACGCTATGCGTATGGATCCAAATAGTGCGTAGCGTGCATCTTGATGCACGACCAAACCAAGCACGGAACGAACTAAAGTGCGGTAATTTTTGGAGGTATTTTTTCAACCAACGTATTATCAACAGTCA
>CAUQGU010000096.1:0-4749 GCA_963517645.1 uncultured Haemophilus sp.
ATTGTCTGATATATTGTTAAAGAGCAAAAAAGAACGACGCACTGGTTTTTCTTAAAAGTCACAACAGCGCGTCGTTGTGTGGGGCGTATTATAGGACTTTCAGAATTCTTTGCAAGTGCTTTTTTATAAAAAATTCAATTTTTTTATTGTCTGATGATTTAATCATCAAAGTGAATTGTCTTTGTTCAATATTCAAGGTAAATTACCTCCAAAGAGTAAGCATTTTAATGAGGTATTTATGAATTTTGAGCAAATGATTGGTTTCGGTGTGGCAGGAAATTTCGCAGGTCATTTAGAGCAAGCAGGCGAGGCGGCTGATTTCACTCAAGTAAAAACAGAAAATGCCATTCAACCCAAAGCGATTTTCCCGTTTTATGTGCCAAGCGAAAAAGCTGGCTTTCTTTCTACCTTTCCTTTAAGTCACAATCAAATTAATTTTCCACTAGGTGCTGATAATCTTCAAATTGAGCCTGAAATTGCGCTTATTTGTGATCTTATCTATAAAGGAAAGCAAGTTGAGAAAATTATTCCGCGCTATTTTGCAGCCTATAATGACTGCTCTATTCGTCGTCCTAATGCGAAAAAAATCTGCGAAAAGAAAAACTGGGGATCGGCAAGTAAAGGTATTTCATCAAAATTTATTCCACTTTCTTCCTTTATTAAGGGAAGTGAAATTGATCAATATCGTATCGCTTGCTTCCATAAAAGAAATAGCGCGCTCAATACGTATGGTATTGACAGCCCCGCTATCGGTTATAGCTATTTCCACCAACAATTATTAGATTGGATCGTCGATAGAATGAATAATCAACCCGATGAAGGACCAATGAATCATATTGCTTCTTTATTAGAGCAAGCAAACTATCCGAAACAAGCGATTATTAGTATTGGCGCCACCCGTTATACTGAGTTCGGTGAAACACATTTCTTGCAACCTAATGATCTCAGTATTGTTGTCGTGTATAACGGTGAAAAACATTCAGCTGAGGAAATTGAGAAAATGGCAAGAGATGAAAAATTTGCAGATGATATTTCGGTGCTTATT
This sequence comes from uncultured Haemophilus sp., assembly GCA_963517645.1. Classification (GTDB taxonomy): domain Bacteria; phylum Pseudomonadota; class Gammaproteobacteria; order Enterobacterales; family Pasteurellaceae; genus Haemophilus_D. Next base: position 1,046 of record CAUQGU010000096.1, read on the forward strand.
CAGAAAGTGGTTTAGCATACATATAAAAAGTGCGGTTAATTTTGGCCGCACTTTTTATTTACTTCCTTCTTAAAGAAACTTCTCCGGCATTAAAATACCGCTCGCCTTCATCGGTTATGACTTTTAAATAACCGCGTTTATCAATTCCCTGCTCTATACCTGAAATCGCGCCTTGTTCAGTAAAGACATTCACTTCATCACCAAAAAATTCATTATGGTTTATCCATTGTTGCATGAATTCCTCATCAATGCCTTTTTCTTCAAATTGAGCTAATCGAGAATAAATACGTTGAATCACTTTAATAAGGATCGTTTCACGATCTATATTTGGATTCTGTTCGGTTAGCTGTGCATATGGCTGACTAATTTCGGTTGATTGTGGCAATTTTACATTAATCCCAATACCAACGACTAAATTAAGCTGCCCATTCTTGTGATTAATGATCTCCACCAAAATACCACCTAGTTTTCGCCCTGAAAGCAAAATATCATTTGGCCATTTCACTTTCACATTTAACGCTTCTGCAATAGCTAAACCAATCACTAAACTTAATCCATCCAATGCTTTTTTAGGATCGATAGTCCAATAAAAACTGAAAATTAACTGCCCTGCAAACGGTGAAAGCCATTGGCGACCACGACGTCCCCGCCCTGCGGTTTGATATTCTGCCAGACACAAATCACCTTTTTTTAATTGGTTAATTTGATTCGTTATAAATTCATTTGTTGAAGAAATGGTTCGATGATAATGCACGGAATAAGGTGAAAGTGCGGTTGAAATTGTTTGCGGATTTAACAAAGGCATTTCTGGCACAAGTTGACAGACATCATTTTCTTCTTGAATATTCAATCCTGCTTCTCTCAATAATGCCATTTCTTGCGCCAATTCATTTGGCGTAATATTTAAAAACAATATCAAATCTGACCGCACTTTAGGTTGGCAATCCGATAAACACTCCAATAACGATGACATATTCATTCCTTCTTATAAAAACCTTGGCAAATCTTACCATAAAAGCGAAAAAATTCATTTTCAACCACATGAAAAATCTGTATAATCCCGCCGCAATATTTTTTGACACAATTTTTAACAGCGAGATATTGCCATGCTTAGAATCAAACAAGAAGCTCTGACTTTTGACGACGTTCTACTCGTCCCCGCTCATTCAACTGTTCTTCCGAACACTGCCAACCTCTCAACTCAACTCACCAAAGAAATTCGCTTAAATATTCCTATGCTTTCTGCTGCAATGGATACTGTCACAGAAACCAAATTAGCAATCTCTTTAGCACAAGAAGGTGGCATCGGCTTTATTCACAAAAATATGACGATCGAACGCCAAGCGGATCGTGTTCGTAAAGTGAAAAAATTCGAAAGTGGTATCGTTTCTGAACCTGTGACTGTTTCGCCAGACTTAACCCTTGAAGCACTTGCTGAAATGGTCAAGAAAAATGGTTTTGCGGGCTACCCTGTTGTCGATGGTGAAAATAACTTAATTGGTATAATCACTGGCCGCGACACGCGTTTCGTAAAAGATTTAAGCAAAACTGTTTCACAATTAATGACGAAAAAAGAAGACTTAGTCACCGTAAAAGAAGGTGCAAGCCGTGAAACAATTTTAGAATTAATGCATCAAAACCGCGTAGAGAAAGTACTTGTAGTAGATGATGCTTTCAAACTAAAAGGTATGATCACCGTTAAAGACTTCCAAAAAGCAGAACAAAAACCAAATGCATGTAAAGACGAATTCGGTCGTTTACGTGTCGGTGCGGCTGTAGGTGCAGGCCCAGGTAACGAAGAACGTATTGATGCTTTAGTGAAAGCCGGCGTAGATGTGTTGTTAATCGACTCTTCTCACGGTCACTCTGAAGGTGTATTACAACGTGTTCGTGAAACGCGTGCAAAATATCCAAACTTACCTATCGTTGCGGGTAACGTAGCGACTGCTGAAGGTGCAATAGCATTAGCTGATGCAGGCGCAAGCGCAGTGAAAGTAGGTATTGGTCCTGGTTCTATTTGTACTACTCGTATCGTGACGGGTGTAGGTGTTCCACAAATCACCGCTATCGCTGATGCAGCTGCGGCATTAAAAGATCGTGGTATTCCAGTTATCGCCGACGGTGGTATCCGTTTCTCTGGTGATATAGCAAAAGCTATCGCAGCTGGTGCGAGCTGTGTAATGGTTGGTTCTATGTTTGCGGGTACTGAAGAAGCGCCAGGTGAAATCGAACTTTACCAAGGTCGTGCATTTAAATCTTACCGTGGTATGGGCTCATTAGGTGCCATGGCGAAAGGCTCATCAGACCGTTATTTCCAATCTGATAACGCTGCAGACAAACTCGTACCAGAAGGTATCGAAGGCCGTATTCCATACAAAGGTTACTTAAAAGAAATCATCCACCAACAAATGGGTGGTTTACGTTCTTGCATGGGCTTAACTGGCTGCGCAACCATCGAAGAATTACGTACGAAAGCAGAATTTGTTCGCATCAGTGGTGCGGGTATTAAAGAAAGCCATGTTCATGATGTAACAATTACTAAAGAAGCACCAAACTATCGTATGGGCTAATTGATAAAAGAGCGGTTTATTTAACCGCTCTTTTGAAATATTTTAGGCAACTAAAAGGACTGAAATGAAAAAACTAGCATTACTCATTCCGTTTATCATATCAAGTTGTGCGCTTTTCGGACCAACTTATACTGGAGAAACAACGGCAAGTTCTTTACTAAAATCAGATACAGAACGTAATATCAATCTGGCTTTTAGAGCAATCCATAATTGTACACCAAAACAAATTCATACTCAGATCAATGATGCAAAAATCAACCCTAAAACATCTACTGTTGATTCAGCATATGAAACTTGGACAGTAAAAGGCTGTAATCAAACTGAAGTATTTAAAATTAAATATATCAGCGATGGTCAAGGTGGAACCTACATCAATATGACCACGTCAAACTAACATAAGGTAAAAAATGACAAACATCCACAATCATAAAATCCTGATCCTAGACTTCGGTTCACAATATACTCAACTGATTGCACGTCGTGTGCGTGAAATCGGTGTGTACTGCGAACTTTGGGCGTGGGATGTGACTAAAGAACAAATCCGTGAATTTAATCCAGACGGTATCATTCTTTCTGGCGGTCCTGAAAGTACTACCGAAGAGAACAGCCCGCGTGCACCTGAATACGTATTTAATGCAGGCGTGCCTGTATTGGGTATTTGTTACGGCATGCAAACCATGGCGATGCAACTTGGTGGCTTAACTGAAACTTCGGATCATCGTGAATTCGGCTATGCTTCTGTTTTAATGGATAATCCGACCGCACTTTTCGCTCATTTAAATGATGGCGACAGCAAATTAGATGTATGGATGAGCCATGGCGATAAAGTAACGCGTTTACCAGAAAACTTCCAAGTTACTGGTACGACTCCAACCTGTCCAATTGCGGCAATGTCTGACGAAAACCGTCGTTTCTACGGCGTACAATTCCACCCTGAAGTAACTCATACCAAAAAAGGTTTGGAATTATTAATGAATTTCGTCGTAAACATTTGTGGTTGCGAAACTAAATGGACAGCAGAAAACATTATCGAAGATGCCGTTGCTCGCATTAAAGCACAAGTGGGCGATGATGAAGTAATTTTAGGTTTATCTGGTGGTGTGGACTCTTCTGTAGTTGCATTACTTTTACACC
>CAUQGU010000097.1:0-4730 GCA_963517645.1 uncultured Haemophilus sp.
GTCCGCCTTCAACCCCATTAGCGATTATTAAAAATTCTTTAACACAATTTGATGGCGAACGTGCATTGATTGTTTATACGGATGCACAAGCAGAGCTTTATAACCTCAAACAAATTGAGCGTTTATTGAAAGAAGAAGGCACGAATTCGACCTTAGATGGTGCAATATTAATGAGTGACTGGGCGCCAACGGGTCGTGCAGACGATAAAGCCAATACAGAGATCCGTTATAAAATTGAACAAGTTACAGCGCAAGATGCGAGTGCGTTAGCGGTTTCTGTCGAACAAATGCGTCGTGATGGTGTAATTTACACACCAAATCAAGCTGATAAGCAGCGCTATGCATCTGATCGTTTAAATCGTTTTGTTTCGGCGCTCACTAGCGCTTATAACAAGCAACAACAAGATTTAAGTAGTGCTTCTGTAGGACCTTTCCAATCTGGTTTAATTACTGATACGAATGGCAGAATGGCATTGGGTATGGATGCAAGCTTTGGTCAAGCATGGCAACGTTTAGGTTCGGCTCTACCGAAATTAGGCTTTAAAGCAACATCTGAATCTGCAGGCCGTGGTTATCGTGAATTGAAATATAAACCATTGGATAAACAAGAGTGGTTACGTTTAGGTGTGAATCCGCCTAATCTAGAAAAAGGCGTTTACCAAATGCAAATTTCTGCGGTGGGTAAACAAAGTGCGGTCGTGATCACTGATGAAGATGGCAAGGCATTACCAAATGAAGCCACTCAATCCCTCTATTCCGCGCTAGGTGTGTTACTTGCGCAATAATATAATAAGTCGATAAATAAAAAGTGCGGTTCAATTTGACCGCACTTTTTTATTAGAAAAAATTTATTCAGCTTTCACGCCTAAGTTACCCATTTTTACGCCGAGGTTACCGAGTGAAACCGGATCCAAATAATCCCCCAAGAATTTGAATAACTCGCTTAATTCTGTAAATGAGCGTTTGATTTTTACTTGATCTTCTACTTTACGCACAAATTCATAACGCACATTTTCGCCTTCAAAATAAGCCGTGAGCGTGAGATAAATGGTTTCAAAAAAGTGGCTTTGAGCACCTTCTTCACCCGGATCACTGATACGGACATTCCAAGTATTGTTAAATAAAACTTCTGTTTTGATTGACATATAGACTTCCTCTGTTTGTTATTTTTTATACTGAAATTGAAACGAAAAACCCGATGATAAAATTTCTGAAATCAAAAACTTTATCATCGGGCTTTTCAAACCAATTGCTCGCATATTTTGCTTTGCGTTGGTAACTGCCTTTACCTTTACGTTTTTTCTCAACGCGTTGGCGGAATAATTTGTCGTGTAATAGTGCCATCACGGCATTATCTTTCACGACACCTTTGGTGTGTTGATAAATGGGCTGATTTTCAACCGCACTTTTTGTTTTTTTTGTCATATTTACCTCTAAAAAATTGCCGTGAAGTGTTTCACGGCAAGTCATTATAGCGAAAATGAATAAAATTACAAAATGGCGAGTACGCTTTCAGGCGGTCGTCCAATTTTGGCTTTTTCACCTTTTACCACAATCGGGCGCTCTAATAAGGCTGAATTTTCACTGATGGCTTTTAATAAATCATCATGAGTTAATGCAGGATTATCTAACCCTAATGATTGATAAAGCTCATCTTTGGTACGCATCATTTTTCTAACATCATCTAATCCTAATTTATTAGCCAGTTGCTGTAATGCTTCAACAGAGTAGTGTTGTTGCAAATAAAGTTCGATAGTTGGTTGGATACCTTTTTCTTCTAATAAAGCTAAGGTTTCACGGCTTTTTGAACAGCGCGGATTATGATAAATCGTCACAGACATAACGTTTCCTTCTATTTTATGTTGAATGAGTGGATATAGGATTGATTCAAATTTTAACTTATAATGACAAAAAATACTTGTTTAGGAAGACTTTATGTTAGAAATGCTAAAAAATTGGTATAGCCGTCGCTTAAGCGATCCGCATGCGATGGGACTACTTGCCATTTTGTTATTTGGCTTTATTGCGATTTATTTCTTTAGTGATTTAATCGCTCCGTTACTGATTGCCATTGTATTAGCATATTTATTGGAAATGCCGATTAATTTTTTAACGAAAAAATTAAAATTTCCTCGAATGCTTGCCACGTTAATTATTTTTGGTGGCTTTCTAACCTTAGCGTTATTAATTTTCTTCGGGCTTGTACCAACATTATGGAATCAAACGATTTCCTTATTAAGCGATTTGCCAGCCATGTTCAATAAGTTACATGAATGGTTATTAGCCCTTCCTGAGCATTATCCTGAACTCATCGATTACACCATGATTGACACCTTTTTTAGTGCGGCTCGCGCGAAGATTTTGGGCTTTGGTGAATCTGCGGTGAAATTGTCGATTACTTCATTAATGAACCTTGTATCACTGGGTATCTATGCATTTTTAGTGCCATTAATGATGTTCTTTATGCTGAAAGATAAAACAGAACTTCTTGCTGGTGTAAGCCGATTTTTGCCTAAAAACCGTCTTTTAGCGTCTAAAGTATGGAATGAGATGCAGCAACAAATTGCGAATTATATTCATGGCAAATTGTTAGAAATTTTGATTGTTGGCGTGGTGACTTATATTATCTTTTTAAGCTTTGGTTTAAATTATCCGCTGTTACTTTCTGTTGTCGTAGGTCTCTCTGTCTTAGTCCCTTATATTGGTGCGGTATTGGTGACGATTCCCGTTGCTTTAGTCGCCATGTTCCAGTTTGGCATTTCCCCAACGTTTTGGTATTTAATTGTGGCCTTTGCGGTGAGTCAACTTCTAGATGGAAACTTGTTGGTGCCGTATTTATTCTCTGAAGTCGTTAATTTACATCCTTTAGTAATCATTATTTCGGTGTTGATTTTCGGCGGATTATGGGGGTTCTGGGGCGTATTCTTCGCTATTCCGTTGGCAACGCTCGTTAAAGCTGTGCTGAATGCATTACCGGATTAGACAGAATTAAAACGATAAAAAGAAAGCTGACGAAAGTCAGCTTTTTTGTTCTTTTAATTTTTGGATATCCAAAATTTCCACACAATTTGTTGTCCCTGCTTTAATGCGCCATTTAATATTAAATTCGTACAGACTAATACCGTAAATACGGTCGGTTTCTTTACCTTGTTGATAAGCTGGGCGGGGATCTTGTGCGATCACTTCTGTAATAAATCTCGCTAAGTGCGGTCGGTTTTTGTGATATTTTTCAACCGCACTTTGGGCGATTTCTGTAAATTCTACGTTTAATTTTGCAGGTGGTTTTTCTTGTGCAAAACTTGATTTTGCCTCAGGTTCGCTATCAGCATAGGCAATATAAGGCTTAATATCAAAAATAGGTGTGCCATCGACAAGATCCACGGAGCCCAAATGCAGAAAAACACGTCCATGAATACATTCCACTTGGCGTAATTCAACTTTGGATAAGCCTAGCGGATTAGGGCGATGCGTAGCCCGTGAAGCAAATACACCGACACGTTGATTGCCGCCTAAACGAGGGGGACGAACAGTGGATTGCCATTTCCCATGGGGTATTTTGTCGAATTGGAAAATAAGCCAAAGATGGCTAAATTGCTCTAATCCTCGCACCGCCTCTGGTGAATTATATGGAGGGAGAAGTTCCACAATACCAATGCCATCTTGTACTAAATCAGGCTGGCGTGGCACTGAGAATTTTTCTTTGTAAGGCGTGTGAATCACCGCAATTGGGTGAAGAGTCAGTGTTAAATCATTCATAAAAAGGCAATTTCCGTGTAGAATACGCCCTTTATTGTAATCAAAAGTGCGGTCAAAAAAAATGACAAATCATAAATTGAAAATGTGGTGGGAAACCGCTCGCCCAAAAACCTTGCCTTTGGCATTAGCTTCTATTTTTACCGGTTCAGCATTGGCATATTGGGCGGATAAAGAAAGTTTTAATCTCACCGTGATGTTCCTTTGCTTGCTTACCACCATTTTATTGCAAGTACTTTCTAACTTTGCTAACGATTATGGTGATCATCAAAAAGGGTCAGATACCGAAGAACGTATTGGGCCTTTACGTGGTATTCAGCAAGGTGCAATTTCCGCGAATGAGCTTAAATGGGGCTTAATTTTAATGGCCGTAGGTTCATTCTTTTCAGGCGCATTCTTAATTGGTATCGCATATCAAAATCTTACAGATTTATTGGCCTTTGCTGGTTTGGGTATTCTTGCCATTATTGCTGCCATTACTTATACCGTAGGGGCTAAACCTTATGGTTATTTAGGTTTAGGCGATTTGTCAGTGTTGCTCTTTTTTGGTTTATTGGGTGTGGGTGGAACCTATTATTTACAAACTCACAGCATTGATAGCTTAATTACTTTACCTGCATTAGGCTCAGGTTTATTAGCAACAGCTGTTTTAAATATCAATAATTTACGTGATATTGAGCAAGATGCTAAGGTAGGAAAAAATACCCTGGTTGTGCGTATTGGCCCGAAGAAAGGACGCATTTATCACTGTGTTTTATTAAGCATTGCCGCTTTATGTTATGTGCTATTTGCGGCATCAACCGCATTTAGCCCTTGGCATTTCTTATTTTTATTGGCATTTCCACTGTTATTAAAACATGCGTTATTTGTTTATCGCAGCAAAGAGCCTGCAGTGTTACGTCCGATGTTAGCACAGATGTCAATGATTTCTTTATTTATCAATATCTTGTTTAGTTTAGGCTTGCTTATCGGCTAAA
>CAUQGU010000098.1:0-4714 GCA_963517645.1 uncultured Haemophilus sp.
ATGATTTCTGGGGCGAAGGTTTGCGTGCCGCACCGAAAAAACAAGAGAAATACACAATCAGCTTGAAGCCTAATACAACGCTTTATGCGGCGGCACAAATCATTTGTGTGAACTCAGATAGAAAACCTTCTTTAGAATTAGAAGGCTCAAAAGCGAAATAATCAATCAAAGTGCGGTTAGAAATAACCGCATTTTTTATATACATAAAATTAATGCGCAAACAATAAAAAACGGCCAATATTCATTAAATATTGACCGCTCTTTTTATCTCGCGATGAAAGATTATTTCACGCGAGAAACGTATTCGCCTGAACGAGTATCGACTTTAATCACTTCGCCGATTTGAACGAAAAGAGGTACTTTCACCACAGCGCCAGTGCTTAATGTTGCTGGTTTACCGCCTGTACCTGCAGTATCACCTTTAAGACCTGGGTCTGTATCGATGATTTCTAATTCTACGAAGTTTGGTGGTGTGATGCTGATTGGCGCACCATTCCATAAAGTTACGATACAATCTGCTTGGTCTAATAACCATTTTTCTGCATCCCCCACCGCTTTTGCATCAGCAGAGTATTGTTCGAATGTTTCTGGGTGCATGAAGTACCAGAATGCATCATCTTTGTATGAATAAGTGAGGTTAAGATCCATAACATCAGCAGCTTCAACCGAAGTACCAGATTTGAAGTTTACGTCTAATACTTTGCCTGAAATTAATTTACGAATACGAGTACGAGTAAAAGCTTGGCCTTTACCTGGTTTAACGAATTCGTTTTCAACGATCACACAAGGCTCACCGTCTTGCATAAATTTTAGACCTGGTTTGAAATCACTGGTAGTATATGTAGCCATATTAAAAATATCCTAAAAAATAGAGATTGTTTGAAAGTGCGTATTTTAACCCGAAATATTGCGATTAGAGAAGAACAAAATTGGTTAGAAACCCTAAAAAATGCGATTTCTGATCCGAAAATCTTATTAAAAACCTTAAATTTGCTCGTTGAAGATTTTGCCGAGGACATCGCAGCTCGTAAACTTTTTGCTATGCGAGTGCCTTTGCCTTTTGTTGAAAAAATGGAAAAAGGGAATCCGAAAGATCCACTTTTTTTGCAGGTGATGACGGTTCAGCAAGAATTTATTGAGGCTGAAGGCTTTAGCCAAGATCCTTTAGATGAACAGCAAAAAAATGCTGTGCCTAATATTCTACACAAATACCAAAATCGCTTGCTGTTCATGGCAAAAGGGGGGTGTGCAGTCAATTGTCGTTATTGCTTTCGTCGTCATTTTCCTTATGACCAAAATCCAGGCAATAAAACGAGTTGGCAACAAGCAATAGACTATATTGCCGCACATCCTGAAATCGAAGAAGTGATTTTTTCGGGCGGCGATCCGATGATGGCGAAGGATAGTGAATGGGCATGGCTATTGGAACGCCTTGAAAAGATACCACACTTACAGCGTTTGCGTATTCACTCTCGTTTGCCGGTCGTGATTCCGGAGCGTATTACGAATGAATTTTGTGATTTATTGCTAAAAAGCCCATTACAAATAGTGTTTGTAACGCATATTAATCACCCTAATGAAATTGATGAGGCGCTCGCTTTGGCTATGCAAAAACTGGCAGACGCTAAAGTCACGTTACTCAATCAATCGGTCCTTTTAAAGGATGTGAATGATAACCCACATACATTAAAAGTATTAAGCGATAAGTTGTTTCAAGCGGGCATTCTGCCTTATTACTTGCATTTGTTGGATAAAGTGCAGGGTGCGAGCCATTTCTATATTTCAGATGAGAAAGCGTTACAAATTTATAAAGAATTGCAGGCGCTCACTTCTGGCTATTTAGTACCCAAATTAGCTCGAGAAATCGGTGGAGAGCCAAATAAGACTTTATACACAGCGTAAGATCCGATAAAATACGATCCAATTTTTCACCGCACTTTTTGTGCGATCTTTAGTTTAGCAAATCGAGGTAATCCCGTGGATAATAAAAATCAACCTAACGACAATTCATCTCAAAATGAATTAGATTTAGGATTTAATCAAACAGACTCTGTGACACCAAGAAAACCGGTTCAACAAAGTGGCTCAATTTTTGATAAAGCCAAAGGTTTATTTGGTAAAAAAGAGCAACCAGATACGCAATTCCATGTTCGTCGCGAACCAACTTTTGGTGCGGCAGCAAGCCAACCTTTTTCACCTTCTCAAGCATTTCAAAGTGAAAATACTGAACAATCAGCGCCATCAAGTGCTTTCGGAACTCAAGAGCCCGTTGAGAATGTTCAGGTAGAAAACGTAGCGGAAGAAAAAGTGATTTTTGAAAATTCGCCTGCAGAAGAGATTGTGGAAGAAGTGACAACTCAAGCCGAAACAGTTGCACCGGCAGCCGCTGCGGCAGCAAGCTTGAAATCACCTGAAAAATGGAAGGTTCTACAAATGTTACCAGAAAAACATCGTCGTTTATTTATTGCGATTTTGGGTTTAGTGGTATTACTGATCATTTTCTTCACCCTAAAACCAAATTCAGATACGGTGGAGTCTTTTGAACAACAAAATGGTAATGAAATACCAGTTCAATTCCAATCATTGGATCAATCTCAACCAGTTGAAACGACGATATTAGATAACAATAATACTACGGCTCCTGCAACAACAGAACAAACAGCAAATGATGCTAAATCAGATACACCTCCAGCAATGGAATATGTAGGTGATAAAGCAGATGCTGCTAAATCACAACCTGCAGAGCCTGCACCACAAACTGTTGCTCAACAACCAGCAACTCAACCTGTGCCAGTTAAACCAACTCTTGATGCAACAAGTAAAGAACCATTGCTAAGAACACTGCAGCCAACGGCAGAAAAACATACTGCAACGGTTGAGCATAAAGCAGAACCTCGTCGTGAACATACACCAGTGGTTCAAGAGAAAAAACAACCTAAACCAGCAACTGAAAAAGCGACAGCTCAGCCGACTCAAACCGTGAAAAAAGAGCAAAGCAAAATTCAAGAAGCTAAACCTGTTGCGACTAAAGAAACTAAAGTTCAAATTGTGGAAGCGAAATCCGCAACCAACAAGACTGTGAAAGCTGCAGAACCAGTAGTTCAAACAGCTTCAACAGGTGCAACAAAAACATTAACTGTGCCGCAAGGTGTTTCACTGATGCAAGTATTCCGTGATAATAAATTGAATATTGCCGATGTAAATGCGATGACAAAAGCAAATGGTGCAGGTAATGCATTAAGCAGCTTTAAACCTGGTGACAAGGTACAGGTTTCAGTGAACGGTCAAGGCCGAGTGAGTGAGCTTCGTTTATCAAATGGTGGTAAGTTCATTCGTCAAGCCGATGGTTCATATCAGTATAAAAAATAATTTTTAGTGGGCGAGTAATCGCCCATTTTTCTAGATAAGATTGTTTATCCTTGCTCATTTTGCAAAGTGAGCAATCATAAACAACCCTTGATGGAAATAGAATTCATGTTAAAAAAATTAAGCGTAATTTTGACCGCACTTTGTCTTTCTGCTTGTTCACAAAATGTTGAATTAAGCAAACCAGCACCACAGAAAATGAAAGTGCAAACCGTTGATAAAAAATCCCAAAAGGGTTCAGCGACGGTTTATTTGTGTAAAGGCAATAAAGAAGTGAGTGTGGTTCATACCAAGCAAAAACAGAAAAGTAAAAAAACACTCAGTCAGGTGACCGTTACTTTTAATGATGTAACCGAAAAATTAACTCGTGTGATTTCTGAACGTGGTAGAAATTATGCGAATATTCGTTGGTATTGGCAGGAGCGCGATGACTTCAGTCGATTACAAACTAGCGTAGGTGAAGTGCTCGCAGAACACTGTGTGAAACAACCAAGTGAATTAAAATCAGGCAAATAATTCTTTTATGGATCTCCAACGCGGCTTTGTGTTACATCGTCGTCCTTATAGTGAAACCAGCCTTTTGGTTGATTTATTCACTGAAGAAACAGGACGTTTGACGGTTATTGCAAAAGGTGCACGTGCGAAACGTTCGGCATGGAAATCTGTCTTACAGCCTTTTACGCCATTACTTCTACGTTGGTCAGGGAAAGGCGCATTAAAAACACTCACCAAAGCTGAACCGGCTGCGATTACATTACCTTTACAACAGACGGCTCTATACAGCGGGTTTTATGTTAATGAATTGATTATGCGAGTGATTGAGCCAGAAACGGCCAATCCACAGCTTTTTCAGCATTATCTACAATGCTTAACGGGCTTAGCGACTCAGCCACAGGTCGAACCTACATTACGCTTATTTGAATTTCATTTACTTAAAATCTTAGGTTATGGCATTGATTTTTTGCATTGTGCAGGCTCAGGTTTGCCAGTGGATGACTCAATGACTTACCAATACCGTGCGGAAAAGGGCTTTATCGCTTCGTTAGTGAAAGATAACTTGACCTTTTATGGTCGAGATTTACTCGCCTTTGACCGTTTGGAGTTCACCGAAGAGTCAGTATTGCAAGCAGCAAAACGCTTTACCCGCATCGCGCTTAAACCTTATTTAGGTGATAAGCCGCTGAAAAGCCGAGAATTATTTACACAAAACGTACTTTATTTAAAATAATCCCTTTCTTTGATACAAACAGATTAAAACACCATCATGGCTTTACTTTACGCTCCACAAAAAAAACAGAAAACCACGCAAAAAATCGTCGCTGAAATTCAGGATTTAGATTATCAAGGG
>CAUQGU010000099.1:0-4675 GCA_963517645.1 uncultured Haemophilus sp.
TCAAGCAATGCAACGTCACCCATTCAAACCAAAATTGGTTCACATTGACTTCAAACGTGCTTAATTTTTAGCTTGTGATAAGAACACCAATAATGATGAGTTATTGGTGTTTTTTCTTTTAGGGCAAAGTGCGGTCAAATTTGAAATCATTTTAGGAGTATTTTCCAATGAAGATAGCCTTAGGTATTGAATATAACGGAAAACAATATTGTGGCTGGCAGCGACAAGAGAAAGTGAGCAGTGTACAAGAAAAATTAGAAAAAGCGTTATCTTTCGTGGCAAATGAAAAAATTGAAGTGTTTTGTGCGGGCAGAACAGACTCTGGTGTGCATGGCACGGGACAAGTCGTGCATTTTGAAACCACAGCAATTCGTCCTGAAAAAGCTTGGGCATTTGGCACGAATGCGAATTTGCCTGATGATATTTCTGTGAGTTGGGCAAAGGTGGTGAATGATGAATTTCATGCCCGTTTTTCGGCAACAGCTCGTCGTTATCGTTATATTTTATATTGTAATAAATTACGTTCAGCCATTTTGCCAGAAGGAATTACCCATTGCCATTTAGATTTGGACGAAAAGAAAATGCACCAAGCGGGGCAGTTTTTATTGGGCGAAAATGATTTTTCCTCTTTCCGTGCGGCACAATGTCAATCGAATACCCCTTGGCGAAATGTGCATCATTTAAATGTGGTGCGAAAAGGGCAGTACATTATTGTGGATATTCAAGCCAATGCTTTTGTGCATCATATGGTACGCAATATTGTGGGAAGCTTGATAGAAGTCGGCGCAGGCAATCAACCTGTTGAGTGGATGAAATGGTTGTTAGCGCAAAAAGATCGTAAATTAGCTGCTCCAACAGCGAAACCCGAAGGCTTATATTTAGTGAATGTCATTTACCCTGAAAAATTTGCGATTCCACAGAAAAATTTAGGGCCCTTGTTTTTAGAAGATAATCTCATCTGACTAGCAAATTTCGCTAAATTATGATTAAATACGCAAACTTTTCTAGTTAATAAAAAAGGTAAAAAATGAGCTGGATTGATAGAATTTTTAGCAAAGGAACCTCTTCCTCTGCATCACGTAAAGCTAACGTACCAGAAGGGGTTTGGACAAAATGTACCTCTTGTGAACAAGTTCTTTACGGTGAAGAAGTAAAACGTAATTTATATGTTTGTCCAAAATGCGGTCATCATATGCGTATTGATGCTCGTGAGCGCCTTTTAGCCTTGTTAGATGAAGGTTCAAGCCAAGAATTATCGGCTGATTTAGAACCAAAAGATATTCTTAAATTTAAAGATTTAAAAAAATATAAAGATCGTATTTCTGCAGCTCAAAAAGAAACGGGCGAAAAAGATGCGTTAATCACAATGACAGGTACACTTTACAACATGCCTGTAGTTGTTGCTGCATCTAACTTCAGTTTCATGGGCGGTTCAATGGGCTCTGTTGTGGGTTCAAAATTTGTAAAAGCGGCAGAAAAAGCAATGGAATTAAATTGTCCCTTTGTTTGTTTCTCTGCAAGTGGTGGTGCACGTATGCAAGAAGCACTTTTCTCCTTAATGCAAATGGCAAAAACTAGTGCAGTATTAGCAAAAATGCGTGAAAAAGGCGTACCGTTTATTTCTGTATTAACTGACCCAACATTAGGTGGGGTATCTGCAAGTTTTGCGATGTTAGGTGATGTAAACATTGCTGAGCCAAAAGCATTAATCGGTTTTGCGGGCCCACGTGTTATCGAACAAACCGTACGTGAAAAATTACCAGAAGGCTTCCAACGTAGTGAATTCTTACTCGAGAAAGGGGCGATTGATATGATCGTGAAACGTTCAGAAATGCGTTCAACCCTTGGAAACCTTTTAAGCAAACTCACCAATCAACCTTCACCTTTTGTTGAAGTAGAAGTTGTTGAACATGATGAGTAATACAATGAATTTAAAAGCCACTTCGCCACTCGCAGAGTGGCTTTCTTATTTGGAAAACAGTCACTTTAAAGCTATTGATTTAGGGCTGGATCGTATTAAATCAGTGGCAGAAGAATTGGATCTTTTGAATCCCGCACCTTATGTGATCACGGTGGGAGGCACAAATGGTAAAGGCACGACTTGTCGTTTGCTTGAAACTATTTTGTTAAATCACGGTTTGCGTGTGGGTGTGTATTCCTCACCTCATTTATTGCGTTATAACGAACGTGTTCGTATTCAAAATCAAGACTTGCCAGATGAAATGCATACCGCTTCTTTTGCTTTCATCGAAAAGCATAAAACGCAGTCCCTCACTTATTTTGAATTTAGCACCTTATCAGCTTTGCATTTATTCAAACAAGCGAAGCTTGATGTCGTCATTTTAGAAGTAGGGCTTGGTGGACGCTTAGATGCAACCAATATTGTCGATAATGATCTGGCAGTTATCACTAGTATTGATATTGATCATACAGATTTTCTAGGTTCAACTCGCGAAGAAATTGGTTTTGAAAAAGCGGGGATTTTCCGCGCGAATAAACCGGTTGTGATTGGCGAACCCAATGTTCCGCAGCCTATGTTAGAACAAGCGGAGAAATTACATTGCCACGTTTCACGCCGAGATGTCACTTGGTCGTTTAAAGCCAATGAGCAAACTTGGATGTGGCAGAGCAACAAAGTGCGGTTAGAAAATCTACCGTTTTGCCAAATTCCATTAGCTAATGCAGCAACCGCTTTGGCGGCTGTTGAGCAATTACCTTTTGATATTTCTGTCGAGACCATTAAACGTTCATTAATTGAAGTGGAATTAGTGGGTCGTTTCCAACAATTGAAAGGTAATCAATTAGAAAAATTGGCAGAACGCTTGAATGTATCCTATTCACAGTTGCCAAAAGTGATCATCGATGTTGGGCATAATCCTCATGCAGCAAAATATTTAGCGGAGAAATTGGCCGCACTTAAAGTACAAATATCAGGTCGCATTATTGCCGTTTGCGGTATGCTAAAAGATAAAGATGCCGAGTCGGTGTTTACCCAGCTTACTTCCATTATTGACCAATGGTACTGTGTCACATTAGGCGGTTACCGTGGTCAATCGGGTGATGACTTAAAAGCAAAATTAACAACAGTTTGCCCATCAGCAAAAAGTGTTTCTGAAGATTCTGTTGTTGAAGGGGTGAAAAGAGCGGTTAAAACTGCGGATAAAGATGACATTGTGCTGGTATTTGGATCTTTCCACACCGTAGGGGAATTTTTAGAATATTTAGCATAATAGATATGAAAAATAATGAAGGCTGGTTTTGACCAGCCTTTTGTTTTTAAAGTATATTATGGAAATAATCACTTAATTCTGAGTATTGGAATGTAAACTCACAATCCTGTAAATGTTTTGGATAGACATTTTGGCTGTCTAAAAGAATGCAAGCGCGCTCGCCTAGAATAGTCGTTAATAAAAATTGAGGTACTTGAGCAAAACAAGGACGATGTAATGCTTTACCTAATAATTGGTTAAAGGTTTTGTTTTTAACAGGATGTGGCGCAGTAAAATTAAATGGACCTTCACAATTATTATGATCAAGTAAAAAGAGAAGGCCTTCTACCATATCCTCTAATGCGATCCAGCTCCAATATTGCTCACCATTCCCTAATTTTCCGCCTAGCCCAAAGCGATAGAGTGGTAGAATTTTAGCAAAAGCCCCGCCTTTTGGAGAAAGTACTAATCCGGTTCTCACTAAACAGACTCTGGTATTGGCTTGCTTTGCCGCATTTTCCCAATCAATACAAAGCTGTGCGGTAAATTGAGTACTTGGATTTGTGTATTCAGTGATCACATCTTCGCCACAGTTTCCATAAATTCCGGTTGCAGAACCTGAAATCAAGACTGGAGGATGTTCACTTTGGTTAATAAGTTGAACAATCTGCTGTGTTAAATCAATGCGGCTATGACGCAGTTTCTCTTTTTGTTGAACTGTCCATCTTTTATCGAAGATTGGCTCACCGGCAAGATTAATAACTGCATCAAAGGCATTCAAATTTTTGAGGGTGGAAAGTGCGGTCAAAAATTGCGGTGTTTTTTCAGAAAAAACAGCTTGGGCTTTTTCAATAGAGCGAGTCAGTACTGTAACGCTATCACCACGTAAAAGTAGCGATTCAACTAAAGGTTTCCCAACAAATCCCGTTCCACCGGTTACTAAGATATTCATTATAGACTGCTTTCAAAAAGCGTTTGAATTTGCTCTAGAAGCGATTTAATTGTTGTGTCTTTTGTTGGTGTCACAAAAATGGTGTCATCCCCCGCAATCGTGCCCAAAATACCTTCAGGTTTACCAATGGAATCCAATAATCGAGCAATCAACTGTGCAGCGCCTGGAGAGGTTTTAATGACGATAACGAAATCATTGTGATCAATATCCAAAACCAAATTTTTTAATGGGCTGCTAGTAGCGGGTACACTTAATTCACTTGGCAAGCAATACACCATTTCCATTTTCGTATTTCTTGCACGAACTGCGCCAAATTTACTTAGCATGCGTGAAACTTTAGACTGGTTAATGCTTTGAAATCCTTGTTTTTTTAAGGCTTCAACAATTTCACTTTGAGAAGCAAATCGTTCTTGATTGAGCAGTTCTTTAAATGCTTTAGTTAATTGATCTGACATAGTTATTCTCGTATAGGGGAATTTGCATAAGAATTGCATAAAAATTCATTTTAGGCAAT
>CAUQGU010000100.1:0-4515 GCA_963517645.1 uncultured Haemophilus sp.
GAGTATTTATCGGGTATGCGGCTTATTATCTTATCCGCAAAAACTTTTCTTTAGCCATTCCTTATCTTATTGATGAATATGGCTTTACTAAAGCTGATTTAGGTACAGTAGGGGTAGCCTTGTCACTGGCTTACGGTTTTAGTAAGTTCATTATGGGAAACATCTCTGATCGTAGTAATCCTAAATATTTTATTACCATTGGTTTATTAGGCTCTGCATTAGTCAGCTTAATTTTCGGTTTAGTACCAGGCGTGCTTTCTTCTATTCCATTGATGATTGTGTTAGCCGCATTAAATGGCTGGTTCCAAGGAATGGGATACCCACCAGGTGCAAAAACAATGACCAACTGGTTCTCAGTTTCTGAACGTGGTGTGTGGTGGAGCTGGTGGAACGTATCACATAACTTAGGTGGTGGTTTAATCGGCCCATTAGCGCTCCTCGGTTTATCGATTTTCGGCGTATGGCAATCTTTATTCTATTTACCCGCCTTAATCGCCATTGTATTAGCATTCATTATGTTCTATTTAATGCGCGATACACCTGAGTCTCAAGGATTACCGCCGGTAGATGAATGGAAAGGTGAAAAAATCGTAGAGAAAGTTGAATCAGCTCACACGCTTTCTTCTAAAGATATTTTTATGAAATACATCATTAATAATAAGTTTTTATGGGCAATTGCACTGGCGAACGTATTTGTGTATTTCATTCGTTACGGCATTATTGACTGGGCACCAACATACTTAAAAGAAGTGAAACATTTCTCAGTAAATAAACAAAGTTGGGCGTATTTCCTTTACGAATATGCCGGTATCTTTGGTATGCTTGCTAGTGGTTATTTAAGTGATAAAGTCTTTAAAGGCCATCGTGCACCACCTATGTTATTATTCCTAACCGGTGTATTAATCGCGATTATCGTTTATTGGAAAAACCCAGAAGGAAATCCACTCGTTGATAATATTTGTCTTGTGGCTATTGGTTTCTTAATTTACGGTCCAGTAATGATGATCGGGCTTCAAGCAGCAGACCTTGTGCCACGTGTTGCAACAGGTACAGCGACAGGTTTAACAGGGTTATTCGGTTACTTATTAGGTTCTGCGAGCGCAGGCTATGTGATGGGTAAACTGGTAGACTTATTTGGCTGGGACGGCGGTTTTTATGCCTTGATCGTTTCTTGCTTCTTAGGATTTGGTTTTATTGCCTTTACCTTACTTCATAAGCCGAATGCAGCGTAATAAATATTATTTGACCTAAATTAAAATGTGGCTAAATTGTATTATTTAGCCACATTTTTGTTATTTATTTACCTGACTATTATGCTAAGATAATACTAATCTTTTTATAAAAAGGAAAAAATGAATGAATACAACAGGCCTTTTTAATCTTTCTTGGCAACGTTATTTAAATTTACTGTTTTTATTATTAACCGTCGGATTTTTAACGAGTGGAGTAGTCACGTTAATTGCAGCTAATTTAGATTATTTTTCTGATTTAGCCAAAATTTATGGCTTACAAACATTGCTTGTGGTGACAGTAGTATTAGGTATTTATTGCTTTATTCGAGAGAGTCGTCGACAAGCCAAAGAAAAATTAAAGTGGAAGACATATAGCCTCTTTTTTGTTGTTTCTGTCTTGATTGGCGGTTTATTTGCCTTAGTTGGCCAAACCTATCAAACGGGGGCTGATGTATGGCAGTTATTTGCTGTTTGGACACTTTGCCAACTTCCATTTTTATTATTATTTCCGAATGTGGCCTCTGCATTATTATTTGCCGCCACCGCCAATGTTGCGTTTTATCTATTTAATGAACAAAACGCCTATAACTCAATGTGTTATGCCGTGCTGATTAATGCTGGATTCCTTGTGGTATCTGAATTATTCAGTAAAACTTTTCATGATCAACATTGGCGTATTTTACCTAAAGTATTTTTAGTACTGACTTTTGTTAACCTATTTGGTTTAGCAGTAAAAATTCATGATATGTACTTTTATGCTTATGCTTGGAGTGAGCTTAGTAGTTCATCACTCAGTTCTTTGCTAAGTGCTATGCTAATTGCTATTCCTGCCTTAATCGCACTTTATGTATATCACAAATATCGCTTTGATTTTATTAATTTAATTATTTCAGTCATAGCTTTACTTGGTGCTTATTGCTTTTTGGCATCTCTTTTGATTCGTGGTGTAGAAGAGGGGGTGGTTTTAGGATTGATTGGCTTTGTTTTCACTGTCATGGCAATCAAGTGGTTAGTGAAACGCTATAAACAAGAATATCCAAATAATAAGAAATTCCACTGGGCGATTTCAATATTATGGATGATAGCTTTATTGATAGCACTAGTGACGATAGGCGTTTGGTTATTTTTTTCTTTAGGTTTAGATGCGTCTAGTGCATTCATTGTTGGTATTCTTTTATTTGGTATAGCTTGGGCGATTACTTTAAATAAAGATAAAAATGAATACACTATAATTTTAGCAGGTTTATTTTTTCTAATCGCAAACAGTTTTTTAGGATTCTATTTGCTTGTTAAATTTGATGATTTTTTTCTTTTATTAGGATATGAATTTAGCGAGGATTCAAATTTCGGTATTTTTATCTCCGCACTAATTTTTACCGTCATTATTATCGTTAGCTACAAATTGATGCCGAATTCTTTAGTGAGGATTCTACTGGTTACCCAGCTTCTCGTGTATTGGCAAATTTCCTATAATCTATATTTCCATAGTTACAGCTTGAATAACGCATGGTTTAACACATGGTTTAATAACACATGGTTTAATAACACATGGTTTAATAAAATCCAGCTCCTGAGTTCGATTGTACTCTTTTATTGGGTCATGCGACCTAATCAATCAGCGCGAATTCATTTAAAGCCTATTGCTTGGGGAACTGTGTTATTCTCTCTATGGATCTCTGTGCCGTCGTATATGGTGCTTCCTTGGGTAGATTATGGTCTGATTGATACAGATATTTCAAGTGATGTCATGTCAGCAGACACGATGAGTTTTGATAATGTGTTGCAAGTTTTAAGTGGGCAATTTTGGTCACACTTCCAGTTTGATGTTAGTCATATCTTATATTTACTTGTCTGTGCATTGCCATTAATTGTCTATGCACTAATGAATAAGCATAGTGAATCCAAACACACAGAAACAGTGTTAATTTTATTAGTATTAACCTTGTTTGCATTAGGCTTTGTTGGGATACCCGTCATTTTATATTTAACTGCGTTATTATTGCTTGTTTATTGGACGGATAACCGTGCGTTCTTCGGTCTTTTGGTATTTGCCTTTGTTGTTTATTTAGGTGGGTTCTATTACCAATTGAGCATCCCATTACTCTATAAAGGGGGATTGCTAGTAAGCTTTGCCGTTATTTTTGCGATTGTTACTTTATTCTTGCATGCACGTTATAAAGCGCCTTCACAAAGTGCGGTCGAAAACCATTCTGTTTTTAAAGCACCGATTTGGCTTGTTGGCGTCTTTGTGATTGCGTTATTGGGGGCGGTGAACTATAAAGTACAGCAATTTGAAGATGTGCTGGCTACCGGTAAGCCTGTTGTCTTAAAAATCGCCCCTGTGGATCCTCGTTCATTGATGCAAGGCGATTATATGGTATTGAATTACGCCATTTTATCTGAGTTTCAGCAAAGTCAGGTTTTACCTGAATCAAATGAACCTATTGAAAGTAATGAGCCTATTGAAACTGTTGAATCTAATGAAATCACTGAAACCACTGGTATAGATGAATCAAGTCCTTCGGAGAAAAAAGCTTATATCCTTGTTCATCTTGATAAAAATCATGTTGCGACATTTTGTGAGGAACAATCAGAGATACCAACAGATTTTAAACATTGCACACCAAATGTTTATTTACCAATTCGTTATAAAGGTGGTTGGCTTCCTAAATTACCAAGCCAAGATTATTTCTTTGCGGAAGGGAAAGGTGAACATTATGCGCAAGCGGAATATGCAGAATATCGCTTTAAAGACGGTATTTTATTGCTCGCTCGTTTATTAGATAAGGATTTAAAAGGGCTATAAAGCATTGGTGACAAATAAGGGCGTATTTGATACGCCCTTATTTTTTAGATGATTGATTAGGTTATGATTATTTCACTGCAATCATTGAGCCAAAATTAAAACATTGAAACCATAATTCGACGTGTGAAAATCCGATGTTTTTTAACCGCTCTTTGTGGATGTTAATCGAGTCAGTACGCATTACATTTTCAAGTGCGGTGCGTTTTTGGCTTACTTCAAGCTCGCTGTAACCGTTAGCACGTTTGAATTGGTGGTGGAGATCAATAAGCAACTCATTCACTTTTTCATCTTCAAAACGGAATTTTTCAGAGAGCACCAATACACCATTTGGGTTTAAACCTTGGTAGATTTTGGTGAGCAAGGCTACACGATCTTCTGGTGGTAAAAATTGCAATGTGAAGTTGAGCACCACCATTGAGGCGTTCTTAATTTCAATTTGACGAATATCATCGCAAAGAATTTCTACGGGCACATCAC
>CAUQGU010000101.1:0-4470 GCA_963517645.1 uncultured Haemophilus sp.
ATTTTAGGTTTATCTGGTGGTGTGGACTCTTCTGTAGTTGCATTACTTTTACACCGTGCTATCGGCAAAAACTTACACTGCGTATTCGTGGATAACGGTTTACTCCGCTTACACGAAGGCGATCAAGTCATGGAAATGTTTGGCGATAAATTCGGCTTGAACATTACCCGCGTTGATGCGGAAAGCCGTTTTTTAGGTGAGCTTGCAGGTGTATCGGATCCTGAAGCAAAACGCAAAATTATTGGTAAAGTATTCGTTGATGTATTCGATGATGAATCGAAAAAACTCACTAATGTGAAATGGCTGGCACAAGGTACGATCTACCCTGATGTCATCGAATCGGCAGCAAGCAAAACCGGTAAAGCACATGTGATTAAATCACACCACAACGTAGGTGGCTTACCAGACTATATGAAACTTGGCTTAGTTGAACCGTTACGTGAATTGTTTAAAGACGAAGTACGTAAAATCGGTTTAGCATTAGGCTTACCGGCTGAAATGATCAACCGCCACCCATTCCCAGGCCCAGGCTTAGGTGTACGTGTATTAGGCGAAGTGAAAAAAGAATACTGCGATTTATTACGCCGTGCAGATGCAATCTTTATCGAAGAATTACGCAATAGCGGTTGGTATGAAAAAACCAGTCAAGCCTTCAGCGTATTCTTACCGGTGAAATCGGTAGGTGTGATGGGCGATGGCCGTAAATACGATTGGGTTATCTCACTACGTGCAGTAGAAACAATCGATTTTATGACCGCACATTGGGCTCATTTACCTTATGATTTATTAGGCAAAGTGTCTAATCGCATTATCAACGAAGTGAACGGCATTTCCCGCGTCGTGTACGACATCAGCGGAAAACCCCCAGCAACTATCGAATGGGAGTAACCTAAATCAATTTAAAGGGCAAATTATTTTGCCCTTTTCTTCTTTTATAACAACAACTTTTCTCATCAGAATTCACTATGGACATCGCTTTTTTACTCGGCACTAAAATTATTGAACTGACACTCATTGTACTTATTGGCTATGGGTTGGTTAAATCAAAATTATTAAAATCAGAAGATAGCAAGCCGCTTTCTATTATTGGACTTTATGCCATCAGTCCAGCGGTGATGATTGAAGCCTTTCAAATTAATTACACACCTGAAATCCTGCAAGGTTTACAGCTTTCCCTGCTTATGGCTGTTTTTCTTCATATTATTCTGATTATTATTGGCAGTCTGTTAAAGCGTCTATTAAACCTTGATCCCATTGAGCACGCCACCTCCATTTATTCCAATTCTGGCAACTTAATTATTCCGATTGTGATGTCGCTATTTGGTAAAGAATGGGTCATTTACGCAAGCTGTTTTATCGTAGTACAAACCTTTCTATTTTGGACACATTGCCGTTTGATTATTGTAGGAAAAGGAAATTTATCGCTGAAGACGATTGCCAAAAATATCAATATTTGGTCAATTCTTGTTGGAGCATTTTTGTTTGCTTTCCAAATTAAGTTACCAAACATTATCAATGGTACGCTCTCTTCCATTAGTTTGTTTATTGGTCCGAATGCCATGCTTGTTGCGGGTATGTTAATTGCCGCAATTCCATTAAAAAGCATTGTTTCATCTAAGCGCATTTATTTAGTCACATTATTGCGCTTATTGGTTATTCCGCTTGTATTGTTGGTATTAATAAAGCTCATTGGCTTTGTACATTGGATTGAAAACGGTGAAGTGATTGTGTTGATTAGCTTTCTTGCGACCACGAGTCCTTCAGCTTCGACAGTGACACAAATGGCGGTGATTTATAACAACAATCCACAAAAAGCCAGCGCCATTTATGGGATAACGACGCTGCTTTGTATGTTTACTATGCCACTGGTGATTGCATTATATCAAATGTGGGGGTAAATCGTGGAAAAGTGCGGTCAATTATTTAAGCACTTTTGATGCCGGTTGCTCTTTTTTCAAACGATAAAGTTGATATAAGTTAACGAAAAATAAGAATGCGTTTAGAAGCGCAACTGGATAAGATTTAATGATCAAACTGTAAATAACAAAGAGTATCGCCCCAATAGCATTGACAACTCTCAAGTGAACAATCGATTTAAATAAAAAAGACACGGCCACAAAGAATGTTGCCAAATAACCTAATAATTCAATGAAATTAAATTCCATAAATCTCTCCGTCAACAATGATTGAAGCGGCATCATAAAAGATTTTGGAATTCAGGGAAAGAGGCGAAATAAAAGCAACCGATTGCAATATCAAGAAATTTTTATTTCGCTTAACATTCGCTTAGATAAAGGCTTTTTGCACTAAAAACATATAAAAAATTGTGCCTGCCGAGATGGAAAGAAACATATTCTTTTTCCAGAAATGCAATCCCAATACCAAAGCTCCCGCAATAAAATCGGGCAAGCCGTGATAACTACTCAACACATCCACATTTTTATAGCAATACACTACTAACATTCCAAACATCGCGGCAGGTAATACTTTACCTAGATAACGAACATATTCCGGAATCGGACGATTTGCGGGAAAGATCCAGAAAGGCAATAATCGGGTAAATTGCACGCAAAAAATACAAATCGCAATGGTAATAATTTGTTCCATCAATGTCATTTTAGTGCCTCCAATTTAGATGAAAGTTTAGGACGTCGTACCGTTAATAGAATCCAAATACTGATTAGCGTTGGCACTAAAAAGTGTTCTTTCCCAACAATTAACAGCGATACAAAAGCTACGCCTAAACCTAATAATGAGCTTTCATGAGATTTTTCTTTTAGCCAGTTTTCAGCAAAGATTACGAGGAAAAGTGCGGTCATCCCAAACTCTACCCCTTTTAAATCAAAAGGAATGATTGAACCAAATAGGTTGCCTAATCCCGCACCGACGACCCAATAAACGTGCAGATAAAAACTAACAAAGAACATGTACCAGCCTTTATCTAAATGATCGGGGATTTTCGCCATATAGTTCAGGGAAAAACTTTCATCTACTAGAGTACTAATTAAATACCAACGTTTTTTCCCAATTTGAGCACCATATTTTTCTAACATGGAAATGGCATAAAAAATCTGACGACCACTTACCATCAGCGTAACTAATGCGACACTTAAAGGCGAAAAAGGCATGACTAATGCTGCAGCAGCAATAAATTCAACGGAGCCCGCATAAATGAGTGCTGCCATTGCAACAGGGAACCAAACACCGAATCCAAGTGCTTTCATGTAAATGCCGTATGCAATGCCTAAAAATAAAAAGCCGGCAAGCATTGGCATGCTGTAAGGAAATGCCGCTTTTGCCGCGGCTTTGATGGGATTTTCTGTCACTACTTCTGACATATTGACCTACTACAACGCTAAAACAGACAAACCAGGTAAGGTCGAAAAACTTTGTGCTTTTACTGTTTGATGGAAATCTTCGATATAAGCTAAATTGGCATCTTCTTTACGAATTGCTGCATAAAGGTTACTGTACAACCCTTCTTCTGTAATTTTGCGTGCCACTACATATCCTTTTTCTAAATAAGGCAAGGCAGCCCAATAAGGCACGGTAGCAATACCCCGACGACTCGCCACTAACTGGATCAAGGCGATCGTTAGCTCTGTCGTACGACGTGGCGGATTAATACCTTTCGGTTTCAACACTTGACGATATAAATCTAACATATCATCAGGCACGGGATAGGTTACCCAAGTTTCTTTAGCAAAATCTTCCGCCTGCCAAACGTCTTTATTGGCTAATGGATGATCTTTAGAACAAATCCCCACCATTTCATAAGAAAACAGCGGCTTAAATAAAACATCATCATTTTGTTCAACGTCTGACACAATCGCCCAATCTGCACGATGAGATAATAACAATCCTACAGGATCGGTATGGAAACCTGAAACGATATCCAATTCCACTAGGCTCCAATGCTGACGAAACTCATCCATCGCTGGCATTAACCAGTCGAAACAAGTATGACACTCTACGGCAATTCTTAACTGCCCTGCATCACCGTGTTTTACGCGTGCGAGCTCACGTTCTGCATCAACCACTTTTGGAAGAATTTCATTGGCAAGACGAATCAAACGATCGCCTGCAGCAGTAAAACGCAATGGATTACTTTTACGCTCAAAAAGAGGTAAACCGAATTGCTCTTCCATTAACTTAATTTGATGAGAAAGTGCTGATTGTGTTAAATAAACGCGTTTTGCCGCCATCGAGACGCTGCCCGTTTCCTTTAAAGCAAGCAAGGTTCTTAGGTGACGAAGTTCAAGAAATGTGGGTTTCATTAGAATAATTCATAAAGTTATAGCATTAGATGAGCAACATAATAACGCAAATTAAATTTGCCGAAAAGAAAGTGCGGTCAAAAACGTTGATATTTTTGACCGCACTTAAGAGGGTTATTTATCTAATTGAACAGGGAAAAATAAGCTTAATGGACGTTTTCTCACAATTTGACAAACTTCATGCCAAATTGCC
>CAUQGU010000102.1:0-4238 GCA_963517645.1 uncultured Haemophilus sp.
TTTTGTTTAAATTTAGCGGGACAAACAAACCTGAATCAAGCGGTAGATTTAATCGCTAACTGTACGGCAGTGGTGAGCAATGATAGCGGCTTAATGCATATTGCCGCTGCGACAGATCGTCCATTGGTTGCGCTTTATGGCCCTACTAGCCCAACTTATACGCCACCATTATCAGATAAAGCGGTGATTATTCGTTTAATTGAAGGCGATTTAATTAAGGTGCGTAAAAGTACAGATAGCTCGGAAGGGTATCATCAAAGTTTGATTGATATTACACCTGAAATGGCATTAGAAAAATTAGAGGCATTATTAGCAAAATGAACCCTCTACGCATACATTTACAATTAATCGGAATGGCGATTTTATGGGGTGCTTCTTGGCCTTGGGGGCGAGTGGTTGCCCAAGCTATGCCGACATTTGTGGCTTCAAGTTTACGATTTTTGTTCGCGATTATTCCGCTCATAATTTGGTTATATGCGGCAAATCGCTTCAAATATGCGAAACAACTAAGAGCGAATCAGTGGATAGGTTTATTTGTCACTGCTTTCTTCGGTGTTTTTGCCTATTCCACGTTTTTTATCTGGGGACTGAAATATCTTCCTGCAGGGCAAGCGGCTGTTATTGTGGCGACAAACCCGGTATTTACCACGCTTTTGGCAATTTTTTTATTTAAAGAAAAATGGAATCGCTGGGTAATACTCGGAATGGTTATTGCCATGAGTGGATCATTATTGGCTCTCACAAAAGGGAATTTTTTACAGATGATGGATTCCTTTGGAGTTGGGCAAATATTATTAATAGGGGCGCTAATTTGTTGGGTCGCTTATACCTTACTGGCGAGAAAAGTACTCGCAGGTATTGATTCGCTCACCGCAACCACATTATCTTCCATTTTTGGTTTTTTATTGTTATTTATGAGTGCGTTATGCGTGGAAAGTGCAGACGATTGGCTTACGGTATTGAATTTATCGCAAGGCGAGTGGATAAGTTTACTTGGCCTCGCATTTGGCGCAACGGTATTAGCCTATGCCTGGTATTTTGATGGGGTGAAACACTTAGGGGCAGGCAATGCCTCGGCTTATATTATTCTTGTGCCGATATTAGGGATTTTATTCTCAGCCGTTTGGTTGAATGAACAAGTGGATTCCTCCTTAATTATTGGTGGTATTTTAGCTGTATCAGGTCTCGGTATTATGCACTGGGGAAGAAGGTTTATTAAATGAAAGTATGCGTGATCAAAACGTCTTCTATGGGCGATGTAATCCATACTTTGCCGGCATTGACTGATGCGCAGCGTGCTATTCCTAATCTCTCCATTGATTGGGTGGTAGAAGAGAATTTTGCCGAAATTCCACATTGGCATTCTGCAGTGAAGCAAATCATTCCAATTGCCTTAAGACGTTGGCGAAAATCGCCTTTTTCAGCTCAAACAAAAAACGAATGGAAATCTTACCGTACTTTATTACAAGCCAATCAATATGATGCCGTGATTGACGCGCAAGGGCTTTTTAAAAGTGCCTTTTTTGCGACACGCTTAGCCAATGGCATTAAACATGGCTATGATCGCAAAAGTATCCGTGAGCCGATTGCCTCCTTGTTCTACGATAAAAAATACGCAATTTCTTATCAACAGCATGCGGTAGAACGTATTCGTCAACTTTTTGCACAAGCATTATCTTATCCATTACAGAAAGAAAAAGGGGATTACGATATTGCTCGTCATTTTATTTCTACCGATTCTATCGAACCTTATGTGATCTTTTTTCATTCTACGACAAGAGATGAAAAGCATTGGCCAGAACATGAATGGCGAAATTTAATTGAAAAAGTGACCGCACTTTCTGTTCAAGTTCGTTTACCTTGGGGAAACGAAAAAGAAAAGGCGAGAGCAGAGCGATTGGCTGTCGGCTTATCTCATGTAGTTGTTTTGCCTAAGCTTTCATTACATGAATTGGCTAAACAAATTGCCAATGCGAAAGCCGTGGTATCGGTAGACACAGGGCTTGCCCATTTGACTGCCGCACTGGATAAACCAAATATTACGCTTTATGGCGCAACAGATCCGACCTTAATTGGCTGTTATGGTCAAAATCAGCATTATTTAACAGCGAATTCAATGGAAAATATTACCTCAGACCAAGTATTTTCTGCGCTTAATTTATTAATTAAATAGGCGATAAAATAATCGAATATGTATTTATCTGAATTGATTTTAGTCAAAATATTGCCTATTTTCTGATAGTTGGCAAAATTTAGGGTTGACCATTTAGGTTGTAGTGTATAAACTGCAAAAAGTTCAATTTTTTAATAAACTTCATTAAATAATAGGGAAAGCGTTATGAAAAAAACACTTCTTGCTTTATCTGTAGCTGCACTAGCAGCAGGTTCTGCACAAGCGTATAACTTCCACATTGACCAAACTGGTACTGATGTTGATTTTTACGGTTCTTTACGTGTTAAATGGGAAAGCACCTCTAACAAAACCAACTATGTAAATGGTGATGTAACTAAAGAACACATCAACCACGCAGTTGATAATAACGGTTCACGTTTTGGTTTTAAATTAAAACAAAGCTTGGGTGGCGATTTCTATGCTTTAGGTCGTGTTGAATGGCGTATGCGCGGTGAAGCACCTTCACAACATGATTTTGACCATGTTTATACTCACCAACTTTATGCCGGTTTTGGCCATAAACAATTCGGTGAATTAACTTACGGTAACATGGTAACTATCACTGATGAAGTAAAACAAACCGACTTAGCAAATACTTACAGCTTATCTGATGGTTTATTAGATGGTTCTGCACGTCGTGTAACTCAATACGTGTACAACGGTAACTATGGTGATAACAAAGTTAAATTTGGTGCGTACTACGGTGGTTCAAGCAAACGTAGCATGAAAAACCTTGATTTAGCGAACAAACGTAAAAATGCTTGGGGTACAGGTCTTATCTTCAATCATGCAATTGATAGTATCCAAAATGTAACCGTAGCAGCTGGTTTTACTCGTGAAATTTCTGAAAATGCGAATAATACTGCATACTACCGCAATGCTTATGGATTAGGTTTAGCGTATAACTTCGTTCACACCACTTATGGTTTAGATTTAGAACGTCAAGTAACTAAAAACCAAGGTGACAAACGTACTAAAAATGAAGTGCGTGCGATTGTTCGTCAAGGTTTAAACGAAGATTGGAACGTATATGCAATGTATGCGTATAAAACAGATAAACAATTTGGTGATACAGACAGAACTCGTCAATTTATGGTAGGTACTGAATACTACGTATATAATCAAGGTTCTTTAAAAGTGAAACCATTCTTAGAATGGCAAGCGACTCGTACTAAATACGAAAACAGCACTGTAGATCGTAGCCGTGATTTCAAAACAGTTATCGGTTTACGTGCATACTGGTAATTTATCAGTTTAATCTTATAAAACGAGCGGGTAGTGAAAGCTATCCGCTTTTCTTTTGGCTTGTAATTTTGATTTTCACCCCCATAATACTGCACAGGCACAAAGTGCGGTAACAAAATGATATCTTTTTTTGAACGTTTAAGATTTATTCATAAAATTGACCGCACTTTTTACTCAAAGAATAAATAGGAACAAATAATGAATTACACTCAAGACAATGACAAACTTTACCGTTACCTTTTCCAAAACCGTGCCGTGCGTGGTGAATGGGTGCGATTAAACCAAACCTTTACTGATACATTGAATACCCACCATTATCCAAAAGCGGTACAAAACTTACTGGGCGAGATGATGGTGGCAACGAATTTGTTGACTGCTACATTAAAATTTAATGGCAATATTACGGTTCAAATTCAAGGTGACGGTCCATTAAAATTAGCCTTAGTTAATGGCAATGATCAGCAACAAATTCGTGCATTAGCTCGCGTACAAGGTGATATTCAAGACGGCATGAGTCTACATGATATGATCGGCAAAGGCGTATTAGTAATTACGATTGCACCAAACGAGGGTGAGCGTTATCAAGGTGTTATCGGTTTAGATAAACCAACCATTACGGAATGTTTAGAAGACTATTTTGTCCGTTCAGAACAATTACAAACTCAACTTATTATTCGCACGGGTGAATATGACGGTAAAGCCGTTGCAGCTGGAATGTTGCTACAAATTATGCCAGATGGCCAAGGTACGCCAGAAGATTTTGAGCATTTAACGACCTTAGCTGCAACCGTAAAAGATGAGGAGTTATTTGGATTACCTG
>CAUQGU010000103.1:0-4089 GCA_963517645.1 uncultured Haemophilus sp.
AATCTCGCTCATACGCAGTATAAGAGGATGTGCCTCGCCCTAAATTCCCCACCCACTCTACGGTAGTTTGATAAGTATGTTGCTTCATTATATTTGCTTCATTATATTTTCTTCGTTGTCACTTCTGCCAAATCTCCCCTAACCCCTCTTTGCTAAAGAGGGGATTGGTTCTTTGGAGAGTTAAATATTTATGTCCTACTTTAACGTTTTTTGAAAGCAGATAATTTAATCTCTATTGAAATTAAAAATGTAAATGAGCCAGTTACAATCAATTGACTAAAGAATTCCCTTCTTTAGCAAAGAGGGGTTAGGGGAGATTTACTCGCTTCGCTCGCACTTCATGCTGTTGCTAAAGCAACGTTCAAACGCTTGCGTTTGTGGCAGAGGTTAATCCAACCTCATACTCAATAATCCCTCATATTCTAAAATATAAATAGCCCGCTACTATCAACTTACTCAAGAAATCCCCCTCTTTAGCAAAGAGGGGTTAGGGGAGATTTGGCAGAAGCTAATCCAACCTCATACTCAATCAGCCCTTACATTCTCTAAAAATAAATAAATTTGCTCGACTACCGCTTCAATTTCACACATGACTTCATCATTGCTAAATCGCATCACCGTAAAACCAAGTGAATTTAATTCTGCATCTCGCAATGCGTCTTTTTCCTGATAATCAGGTTCATAATGCTGGCTACCATCTAATTCGATAATCAGCTTTGCTTTCGCACAATAAAAATCAACGATATAACTTAAAAGTGGCTTTTGTCGATTAAATCGAAATCCTAATAATTGATCTCGATTGATGCGTTGCCATAATTTTCTTTCCGCATCCGTTTGATCCACTCGCAATTTCTGCGAATTCTCTTTTAAGTATTTTTCATAGGGTTGCATGAACGCTATTTCTTACCGTTCTCAATCCCTTCACTCAACACCTGTTGAAAACGCTCGTAATCACAAAAACCATTTTCATCTTTTTTACAACCTTTAAGGGTTAATGCGGTTTGGTTTGGTGGTGTCGCTAAACTTAATGGCGTGATGTTAATCAGCTGTTCGGTGGTTTGATACACATAATCCAACTTAAATTTGAGCTTACCACTGGGTTTGTGCTTCCACACTTCAAATAACAACTTGCCACCGATTGGGATATTTTCCAATGAATCATTCAATTCATAAGGCTCAACACCTAGTGCCGCCAGCAGAGCGACGATATTAGAATCATGTCCAACCAATAAGTTAATTTTGTTTTCACTATTTAGCTGTTGCTGAATAAATGCCAATAACGGGTATGAGGCATTTTGTGCTAACGCTTCGTTATTTTTAAATAAAGTGCGGTAATATTCGTTTTTAATTTCGTTAATTGCACGCCATTTTTCTTGGCTATCCACACGACCGTTTGCGATTTCTGAATCAGGCTTACCCACATAATGCGCGAGCAATAATGCACTGACAATTTTCTTCCCAGTGCTGATAGAACCAGTAATTTTGACCGACTTGCCGTCTTTAATACTGTATTCACCGACTTTTCCACCTAAATCACACTCGCCTTTTTGTAAGCAATTTGGTGAGTTTTTGTAATCAATGATTTCACTCAATAGTGCATAATTTGGCGCTAATTTTTGCTGTAAAGCGGTTAAATCAACGTTATTTTTTGCTGATTCGATCAAAGCTTTACTTGGATTGTGGACTTTTGTCGTAAAAATTGGATCTTTTTCTGAACCAATTTCACCGCGATGGTGTAATTGCACATTACATCCCGCAAAAGCCCCTGCCACAATCGCTTGCCCTGTTGCAACTGTGCGTTGTACTGCATTCGCATAAGTGAAAATACCTTCACCCGATGCACAACGTTCTGTTGTTAGTAACCCTTTATCTGCAAGCCATTGACCTAAATACTGTCCGAAATAGGTTTCTAGCACCGTCCCTTTTGCAGTGAGATAGCCAGATGGTACATTCCATTTTGCCCATTCATAAGGAGAATATTTCGCCATTTCTTGCGGATCTTTTTCCACTGGTGAACGCAATCCGTGTCGGCTGAAAATCAATACTTTCTCTAATTCATAATCAGAACTTGAGGAAATTTGACCATTTTCTGTTGCAAACGCACTACTTGCTAAAGCTGAGCCAAGCAAAAGTGCGGTGAATTTTAGGGTTATTTTTTTCATATTCGAGACTTAATCATTTAATGTTGAAATTGAGCTATAAAAATTCAAGGCATATTTGGTGCCGTAAACTAACACCATAAATACTGCAACAATATTGACTACCGCAAAAAAGATTAGTTGTTTACTGTTGCTCTCCACCCAGAGCATTTTAAATAATGCGAGCGTACCAATATTTTCATCAAGTTCGCTCTCTCCGCCTAGTGTTCTTAAGGTTTTCAGCATCTCGCGTACGAAAGCGACAGTATTTATTGCCATGACGCTGAGTGCAATAAATCCTGAAGCCAAACTTAAAAACAGCACTAGCACATTACTCCACGCCCAATGTGTCCAATTCAGCTCAGAATACATAAATAACGCGAGTGATAAAAACAACACAGCGGGTGTTAAATTTCGCAAAAACATTAAATAGTCATCACCAATGCTAAATAAAAATTGCAAAAAACTGACTTTCTTCATTACTTTAAAAAATCTCTTTTAATTTGGATTCATCTAAAATAACACGGTCATCATCTAACAATAATGCCGGAAAGCCCGCATAGCCTTGTGCTTTTGCATCATCAAATGCGGCGTGACGATCACGCAAACGCAACCATTGTTTCAAGTTTGGAATGGAAGATAATACTTCCACAGCCTCATAATCCACGCCTAAGCGTTTTAACTCTGCCACAAATGGTGCTGTATCAGGGCAATCTGCCGCATAATAAAGAATGGGTTTCACTATTCACCTTCTTGTTCGGCTAACGCAGTTGGGTTCAATTTCGGTTCGCCAATTTTGGTTAAGCGGTTACGATCGCGATGTTCAAACGGTGCATCATAATTTGGGATAATCATGGTTGTCGTTTGATCATATGACCAAGTGCCATCATCATGGAATTTCACCGTCATTTCAAAACTTTCCGTGGTAAATGAACGCTCTAAGAACGGATTCGAAATAATACCGTTTGTTAGTGAACCGCGTACTGCTTTTACCGTAAACTCTTTCGCATCAGCCGGTGCATTACCGACAGCAATAAACGTTTGGCCGCGTGGAATGCTGCCAGTTAATAAAATATTGCCTGTTTCAGGTTCCCATAACCAATAACCCACTTGGTCGTGGAATGTTTCCACTTCGCCTGGTTGTACAATATGGGTGTGATAGCGTAATCCATAATAGAGTTGCGGACCATTGGTTTGCGCATCGGTTGGATGGGCTTCGTAACGTTCGATATAAGGATCTTTTTCTGGCCCTTCTGCTTTCGGGTTGATATCCACACCACGCTTACCTTCCCAAACACCCGCTAATCTAGCCAATGGGCCTAAATTCGCGAGTGTATTAGGATCAGTTTCTGCTTCAGTATAAATATCGTCTGGATATTGAAAATCTTTCATGATTATCTCCTTATATCGTTGTGTTAATGCTTAAAGTGCGGTTGTTTTTTTGCCTATTTTTTACAGCCTGGGAAACCTAAGGCTTCACGGCTCGCATAATACGCTTCTGCTACGCCTTTGGTTAATGCACGAATGCGTAAAATATAGCGTTGACGTTCTGTGACCGAAATCGCTTTACGTGCATCTAACAAGTTGAAGCTGTGTGCCGCTTTTAAAATGCGTTCGTAAGCCGGTAATGGTAACGGACGCTCTAATTCTAATAAACTTTTCGCTTCTTTTTCGTATTGATCAAAGCAGTAGAATAAGAAATCGGTATCCGCGTATTCAAAGTTGTAAGTGGATTGCTCGACTTCGTTTTGATGGAACACATCACCGTAAGTGGTTTTGCCTAATGGGCCGTCAGACCAAACTAGGTCATACACAGAATCTACGCCTTGAATGTACATCGCTAAACGCTCTAAACCGTAGGTTACTTCACCTGTTACCGGTTTACATTCTAAGCCACCCACTTGTTGGAAATAGGTAAATTGGGTCACTTCCATACCGTTTAGCCACACTT
>CAUQGU010000104.1:0-3795 GCA_963517645.1 uncultured Haemophilus sp.
CTTTAACCACGTAATTTCGTTATCTTGGCAATAGGCATTGTTATTGCCATATTGGGTGTTACCAAACTCATCTCCAGCAAGTAGCATAGGTACACCATTTGATAATAGTAGCGAGCCTAATAAACCCTTTTCCGATAAAACACGGCGTTTTTCGACCGCACTTTGCCATTCATCGGCTAAATCGAGTTGAGAACCTTCAATCCCATGATTGTAGCTATAGTTTTCATTCCGTCCGTCACGATTCTCTTCACCGTTAGCTTCATTATGTTTATGGTTATAGCTCACTAAATCTCGCAACGTAAAACCATCATGGGCAGTAATGAAATTCAAGCTGCCATGTGGTAATCGACCTTCACGATTAAAGATATCGCTAGAGCCAGCAAAACGTTCTGCAAAGGCACCCACTTCACCACTTTGCCATAACCAAAAACGACACATATCATCACGGAAACGATCATTCCATTGAGAGAAATAAGCGGGGAAATACCCAACTTGGTAGCCGTAATGACCAATATCCCAAGGTTCAGCAATTAATTTAATTTGTTGTAGGACGTCATCTTGTTCCATTTCCGCAAACAATTGTGCATTTGGATTGAAATCAGGTGTTTCACGACCAAGCACTGTGGCTAAATCAAAACGGAAACCATCCACATGGCATTCTGTCACCCAATAACGTAAGCAATCTAATACCCATTTTCGAGTGACATCATTGGCAAGATTGAGCATATTGCCGCAACCCGTCCAGTTTATGTAATCCCCATGCTCGTTTTGCCAGTAGTAGGTTTTGTCATCAATACCACGCTGGCAAAATGTTGGAAATGATTTTTCGGATTCAGCCGTATGGTTAAACACCACATCTAAAATCACTTCGATACCTGCTTGATGCAGGGCTTTCACCATGCTTTTAAATTCGTTCAATGGTTGTTTTTGATCCGCCGCATAACTTGGTTCTAAAGCAAACATAGCTAATGGGTTATAGCCCCAATAATTGCGTAATCCTTTTTCTTGCAAATGTGGTTCATCAATGAAGAAATTCACTGGGAGCAATTCAAGGCTGGTAATACCCAATGATTTAAAGTACGAAATGTTTTTGGGGTGAGCCAATGCCGCATAAGTACCACGGATATTTTCTGGAATACGGGAATTTAATTGGCTAAATCCTTTAACATTTAATTCATATACAATGGTTTGAGCCCAAGGAATAGACGGTTTACAATCCCCTGACCAATCAAAATGCTCGTCAATAATGCGGCCTTTAGGTGCAACGGCGGCATTGTCTCGTCCATCATTTAACACGAAAATTGAACGAGATTCTGGTGAGCTCAAATCCGGTTTATGGCTTACTGCTTTGGCATAAGGATCAAGTATTAACTTTTGCGGATTAGCTAAAGTGCGGTCATTTTTGCCTGTGATTCTGAACGCATACTCATCATTTAACTTAACGCCTTCGATTGCTATATGCCAAATATTATCGGTTCTACTCATGGCAAAACGGCTTTCTTTGCCATCACGGAACAAGCAAAGTTCAATAGCATCCGCCGCACTAGAAAACAGCGCAAAATTCGAAATTTTTAGGCCGTTTTCCAGCGTTTTCGAATACCCCATTGGGGAAGGTTTGCCATTGTTATAAATACTAAACATCATGTTCTTCGCTATTGTTATGCTTTATATTTTAAATAGATCGTTGCGAGTGGCGGAATGGTCACGCTAATCGAATTATCACGTCCGTGACTTGCGATCGCTTCGCTTCTCACTGAGCCGAAATTACCTACATTTGAACCTTGATAGTACATTGAGTCCGTATTTAAAATTTCTTCGTATTCACCCGCAGCATTCACACCGATACGATAGCCTTTACGTGGTACTGGGGTTAAGTTGCTGATCACGATAATGCGTTCGCCATTGCTACTTTTACGTTCAAAAGCAAAGACTGAATTTTCCGCATCATCTACCACTAACCAATCAAAGCCTTCCGGTTCACCGTCTAATTCAAAGAGCGGTGCATTTTTTTGATAAATTCCGTTCAAATCTTTGACTAATTGCAATACGCCTTTATGCCATTGACCACCATGGTTTTCGTCAAGCAAGAACCAATCCAAACTTTCTTCATAATTCCATTCACGACCTTGAGCAAATTCATTACCCATGAATAATAATTTCTTGCCTGGATAGCCCCACATATAACCGTAGTAAGCACGCAAATTAGCGAATTTTTGCCATGCATCACCCGGCATTTTGCCGAGCAAGGAACATTTGCCGTGTACCACCTCATCGTGAGAAAGCGGTAATACAAAGTTTTCGCTGTATTGATAAATCATCCCGAAGGTCATTTTGTCGTGATGATAACGACGATAAACTGGATCGAGTTTCATATAACTTAGGGTGTCATTCATCCAGCCCATGTTCCATTTGAAATTAAATCCAAGACCACCGTTTTCTGTCGGATGGGTTACGCCACCAAAAGAAGTGGATTCTTCCGCAATGGAAATCGCACCAGGCACCTCAGAATGGATTTTCCAGTTGGTATGTTTTAAGAATTCAATGGCTTCTAAATTTTCACGACCGCCATATTGATTCGGAATCCATTCCCCTTCAGCACGGCTGTAATCGCGGTAAATCATTGATGCGACCGCATCTACACGGATACCATCTACACCAAAGCGTTCAAGCCAATACAATGCGTTACTGGATAAGAAGTTTTTGACTTCATTACGACCATAGTTATAAATCAAGGTATTCCAGTCTTGATGATAGCCTTCACGTGGGTCAGCATATTCATATAACGCCGTGCCATCAAAGGCAACTAA
The DNA here is from genome assembly GCA_963517645.1 of uncultured Haemophilus sp. GTDB lineage: Bacteria > Pseudomonadota > Gammaproteobacteria > Enterobacterales > Pasteurellaceae > Haemophilus_D. The sequence goes on from CAUQGU010000104.1 coordinate 2,808, forward strand.
GCCATGTGTATCACTAGGGAAATGCCCCGGTACCCAGTCTAAAATCACATTAATGCCTGCTTTGTGCGCTTTTTCAACTAAGCGTTTAAAGCCTTCTGGTGTACCAAAGCGACTAGTCGGAGAATACAAACCAATCGGCTGGTAGCCCCAAGAGCCATCAAATGGAAATTCGGAGAGTGGCAAAAACTCAATATGAGTAAAGCCCATATGTTTAACATAAGGAATGAGTTCATCGGCAATTTGGTCATAATCAAGCCAGAAATTATTCTCTAAATTACGACGCCATGATCCTAAATGCACTTCATAAATCGAAATAGGTTGATTACGTTGGTTTGCTTTACGACGTTGCTCGGTCATTTCGACCACATCCGGCAACATGCTGATTTCTGATGCAGTATCTGGACGTAATTGTGAGCTGAATGCATAAGGGTCAGCTTTTAAACGAAGGTTGCCGTTACAATCAATCAATTCAAATTTATAGCGTTGACCAAGGCTAGCTTTGGGTAAGAATAATTCCCACACACCACTTGCGGGATGGAAACGCATTGGATGACGCCGACCGTCCCAATAGTTAAAATCACCGACCAACGAAACGCGTTTAGCATTTGGCGCCCATACACGGAAATTTACACCCGGGACACTGTCACATTCTGTAAAATGTGCACCTAATATTTCATAAGGGCGCAATAACGAACCTTCCGCTAATAGCCATTGGTCCAAGTCATTAATCATCGGATGAAAACGGTACGGATCTTCAATAATTTGGGCTTCTGCGCCCCAGTACACTTTTAATTGGTAGGCAAAGAAATGATGAATATCCGGCACAATCGCAGTAAAAAACCCGCGGTCATCCACTTTTTCTAGTTCGACAACGATAGATTGATTTTCTTTATCAATCACTTCGACTTTATCTGCATCGGGTAATAAAGCACGAATCTCAATACCATTGTGAGTTTCATGCATGCCTAATACAGCAAAAGGATCGGCA
>CAUQGU010000105.1:0-3542 GCA_963517645.1 uncultured Haemophilus sp.
TAAGCCGAGATAATGAAGCACCAGAAGGTGCTTTTTTTATGCCCGAATTTTACCTACCAGCCAACATTCGCTATAATTAACCAAATTTACATTTTACAGAGATATTTTTATGACAACTCCTGTCGTTGCCTTAGTGGGTCGCCCAAACGTAGGTAAATCCACCCTATTCAACCGTTTAACCCGTACTCGTGATGCGCTTGTCGCTGACTTCCCTGGTTTAACCCGAGATCGTAAATACGGTCATGCCAATATTTCTGGCTATGATTTCATTGTGATCGATACCGGCGGTATTGATGGCACTGAAGAAGGCGTTGAAGAAAAAATGGCGGAACAATCTTTATTAGCGATTGAAGAAGCCGATGTAGTGCTTTTCTTAGTGGATGCGCGTACAGGTTTAACGGCTGCAGACATTGGCATAGCCAATTACTTACGCCAACGCACTAATAAAACAACCGTGGTTGTGGCAAATAAAACTGACGGTATTGATGCAGACTCACACTGTGCGGAATTTTATCAATTAGGCTTAGGTGAAATTGAACAAATCGCCGCATCACAAGGCCGTGGCGTGACGCAATTAATGGAGCAAGTACTTGCCCCTTTAGCAGAAAAATTACAAGAAAACGAAGCAGAAAATGACCGCACTTCTGATGAAGAAGAAAAAGATGAATGGGATCACGAATTTGACTTCGATTCAGAAGAAGATACTTCATTGATTGATGAAGCATTAGACGAAGAGCTTGAAGAAGAACAAGATAAAAATATCAAAATTGCGATTGTAGGCCGTCCAAACGTTGGTAAATCGACATTAACCAATCGTATTTTAGGTGAAGATCGCGTGGTGGTTTACGACATGCCAGGCACAACACGTGACAGTATCTACATTCCAATGGAACGCGATGGGCAACAATACACCTTAATTGACACAGCTGGTGTGCGTAAACGTGGTAAAGTGCATTTAGCCGTAGAGAAATTCTCTGTCATCAAAACATTACAAGCGATTCAAGATGCAAACGTGGTGTTACTCACAATTGATGCGCGTGAAAATATTTCAGACCAAGATCTCTCTCTACTTGGCTTTATCTTAAATGCAGGACGCTCGCTCGTGATCGTCGTGAATAAATGGGATGGCTTAGATCAAGATGTGAAAGATCGCGTCAAATCCGAATTAGATCGCCGTCTTGATTTCATCGACTTTGCCCGTGTGCATTTTATTTCTGCTTTACACGGCAGTGGCGTGGGGAATCTTTTTGATTCGATTAAAGAAGCTTATGCTTGTGCGACACAAAAAATGACGACGTCCCTTCTCACCCGAATCTTACAAATGGCAACGGATGAGCACCAACCACCAATGATTGGCGGTCGTCGTATTAAATTAAAATATGCTCACCCAGGTGGTTATAACCCACCAATTATCGTGGTGCATGGTAACCAAATGGATAAATTACCGGATTCATACAAACGTTATTTATCTAATTATTATCGTAAGAGTTTGAAAATTATTGGTTCGCCAATTCGCTTGCTATTCCAAGAAGGTTCAAACCCATTCGCGGGTAGAAAAAATAAACTCACACCAAACCAATTACGTAAACGTAAACGCTTAATGAAGTTTATCAAAAAAGCGAAACGCTAATCTTAACAAACAAAGAGCGGTCAAAAATCACTGTGAATTTTGACCGCTCTTTTTATTGAAAAATAAATTATTCGTCTATAACCACTTTGCCAATATAGCCTAGATTACGATAACGTTGAGCATAATCAATACCATAGCCGACAACAAATTCATCCGGAATAGAAAAACCAATCCATTCAACAGGCACTTCAACTTCTCGACGAGAAGGTTTATCTAACAAGGTACAAATCGCCAAGCTTGCAGGATCGCGTAAATTTAAAATTCCACGCACTTTTTCAAGGGTGTAACCCGTATCAATAATGTCCTCAACAATCAGCACATGTTCATTACAAATATCGCCTTCAAGATCTTTCGTAATTTTCACATCGTGATTACTTGTCATTCCGCTACCATAGCTTGAAGTTGTCATAAACTCCACTTCTACCGGTAATTTTAATTCACGCACGAGATCGGCCATGAACATAAATGAACCACGTAAAAGCCCAACAACAATCAGTTTATCAATGGCTTTTTGTTGATAAAAATGCGTAATTTCCGCGCCAAGTTCAGCTATGCGACTACGGACATCCGCTTCTGAAATCATAATATCGACGTGGTGTTTTTTCATAGTCTTTCCTTTTTTATTTAATCGTTTGCGTATTCTACAATAAAAAAGGCTGAAGTTTAAACCTTCAGCCTTTTTAACCCTAACGAATTTACTTTCTACTCTACCTGTTGAAGCAACCTGCAATCGCTACGAAACAGATGTGCGTATAGTAGCAGAAAGAAACTACATGTCAATAAGAATTATTATCATTTTTATAAATTTATTAATTCCCTGAGATTTTCATCTTGTCGAGTAAGATTGAGCCGGTTTGGATATTGGATCGATGTTCAACATCATCTGCTACTGCCACAATATTTTTCAACATATCTTGTAATTGACCGGCAATGGTAATTTCAGCAACTGGATATTGGATTTCGCCATTTTCCACCCAAAAACCCGCCGCACCACGAGAATAATCCCCCGTCACAATATTGACACCTTGCCCCATAACATCGGTAACCAATAAACCAGTGCCCATTTGACGTAAAAGTGCGGTCAATCCGCCTGTTAAATTTGGTTTCACAAGCCAGTTGTGAATACCGCCTGCATGACCGGTACTTTGCATGCCCATTTTTCTACCGCTGTAACTGGTGAGCAAATAGGTTTGCAACACGCCATCTTGAATAATTTCAAGATTCTGTGTGCGAACCCCTTCGCTATCAAAAGGCGTAGAGGCTAAACGTCTTAACAAATGAGGACGCTCACTGATTTGGAACCAATCTGGCAATACTTGTTTTCCAAGATGATCGAGCAAGAAACTGGATTTACGATATAAGCTGCCGCCACTAATCGCCCCCGTTAAATGGGAGATTAATCCTGTTGCCACATCATTTAAGAAAATCACGGGCACTTCACGTGTTGTTAATTTTTGTGGATTTAAACGTGCAATCACTTTTTTCGCACAATTCTGTCCTACCCAATCCGCTGGAGAAAGCGCATCAAACTCACGTGAAACTGTATATTCGTAGTCATTTTCAAGTTGATCTAGCTCGCCACCAATCACCGAACAGGATAAAGAATAGCGGCTAGATAAGTAACTTTGTAGCATGCCATGTGTATTACCATAAACACGCACACCAGTATGCGAATTAAAGCTTGCGCCATTACTATTCACAATTTTAGCATCGTATTCCAACGCTGATTTTTCAGCTTCTAAAGCTAATTTTGTAGCCTGTTCAACATCAACACTTGCTCCATGATAAAGTTCTAGGTCGGGGGCTTCAAAAGCCATTAGTCCTTTATCTGCTAGACCTGTGCAATCATCTGGCGAAGTATATTTTGCAATAGCGAGCGCGGCTTCAACGGTGTTTTTAATCGCTTCTTCAC
>CAUQGU010000106.1:0-3473 GCA_963517645.1 uncultured Haemophilus sp.
TAATCGAATAAATATTGATGAGTTGTATAAACTAACTAAATTAAACCATTTGAAAAAGCTTTATCTAAGACGAGTGATGGATTTTTCTGATGAACTTGTTAACTTTAATGAGAGTGAGATATCTCAATTAAAGGGAGCCTTGTCTCATTGTGAAATCCTGATGTAAAAAACTTACTTTTACATAGGGTCTATCATATGTACTTAAATAGCTTTTGATATTGATAAAATATATTGGAGAAAATATGGAAAAAATTTTACCCCCTGAACCAAGTGTTTCAGAAGTTAATAAATATCTTAAAGGGTGGAAAAAACTTGAAAAGTACACTTCACAAGAAAGGGCATTAAATAAACTTTTTCTAGAGTTATTACCTGGAAATTCTGAAATAACTGATATTTTATTGAAAGCATCATGTTTAAATGATTTTTATAGTACAAATATTTTTGCTATTCACTCTGTTGCAGAGCATATTTTAAGTGTTAAAGATCTAGATAAACGTTTAAAGGATGGTGATATTAAACTAGTTCGTGAATTAGGAGAGGTAAAAATTGGTGAGCACAAGAAGTATTTTTATTCTTTTGCGACTAAATATTGTAGTCACCATAATCCAATTGCTTTCCCAATTTATGATAGCTATGTGGAGAGAGTTCTCCTCTATTTTAATAAAGTAGATAAGTTTTCATCTTTTAAAAGGCAAGATTTAAAAGATTACAGGAAATTTAAAGGGATTTTATTAGATTTTCAAAGATATTATAAATTAGAGAGATTCAATTTAAAAGAGATTGACCGATATCTCTGGTTATTAGGTAAGGAGTTTTTTCAAAAAAAATAATAACCTATTCTTAATATAAAATAAAAGGCTAGATTCTTTATAGTATCTCGCCTTTTCTGATTTTTTAGTAGAACCATCTTTTTTACAAATACAAACTTGGTTCATTTTCAGTTGGACGCGTTTTAAAGCGGCGGTGTAGCCACATGTATTGTTCCACACCTTTTAAGATTTCTTTTTCCACGACTTTATTCATTCTCTCTGCGATCGCTGTATCATCTGAAAGATCGGAAAAATCCACTGGTGGCGAAATACTGACCGTATAGCCTGAGCCGTCTTTATTACGCAATGGAGCAAAAGGGACAACTTTACAATTTGGTGCTGATTTAAGCAGATAATAACTGCCTGTCGTGGTTGCGGCTTCTTGAACAGCGAAGAAAGGCACGAATACCGCATTTTTTCTGCCGTAATCATGATCGGGCGCATACCAAATGGTTTCACCTTTACGCAAGGCTTTGAGCATGCCACGTAGATCTTTTCGGTTCAGCATATCTTTATTTGAACGTAAGCGACCTTTAATTTGTAACCAATCCAATACAGGATTGTCATTTGGACGATAAACGCCTACGCCAGGATGATGTAAGCCCACAATACGTGCGCCTAATTCAAGGGTGAGGAAATGAACACCCACAAAGATAATGCCGTCTTGGGCGTTTTCTTTTAAATAATTTAAGCCCTCAATTTTTGACCATTTTTTAATGCGCGCATCAGACCAAAACCATGCCATGCCGGTTTCAATAATCGCCATCCCAACGGCACGCAAGTTTTCTTGCAAAATGGCTTCACGTTCTTGCTCGGACATTTCTGGAAAGCAGAGCTCAAGATTTCGGCGTGCGATAGCGGCACGGCGTTTTCCCACTTTTAATTTTGAGAAAAGCCAGCCTAAGCCATTGCCGATGTGGCGTAGAATTGGATAGGGAAGTAACAAAAGGCTTCGCCAAATCGCCACACCAAGCCAAAATCCCCAGTATTTAGGGGCAAGAAAGTGCGGTTGAAATTGAGGGAGTTTTTCGTTTTTCATAATTCTTTTCTGGTTAGTTCGGCGTGTAGTTTATCGCAAATTTGAGTTGTGGTAAAATTGCACCAAATTTTTATTATTCCAACAGAGAGATTTCAAAATGGCTCAATATTCTGCCAATTTTAATCAAGCAAAAGTATTAGTGTTAGGCGATGTCATGCTTGACCGTTACTGGTTTGGTGCGACTAATCGTATTTCACCGGAAGCCCCGGTTCCTGTTGTTCGTGTACAAGATAATGAAGAGCGAGCAGGTGGGGCAGCAAACGTGGCAATGAATATTGCTTCTCTTAATGTACCTGTGCAAATTTTAGGTTTAATTGGTCAAGATGAAACAGGCACAGCCTTAACCAATTTATTACAACATCAAAAAATTGACTGTAATTTTGTGGCATTGGATACTCACCCAACCATTACGAAATTACGTATTTTGTCTCGTCACCAACAATTACTTCGTTTGGATTTTGAAGAAGATTTTCAAAACGTTGAATGTCATGAGTTGCTTGCGAAATTAGAATCGGAAGTGAAAAACTTTGGTGCGTTAGTGCTTTCTGATTATGGTAAAGGCACGTTAAAAGATGTGCAAAAAATGATTCAAATTGCACGCAAAGCAAACGTACCAGTCTTGATCGATCCAAAAGGTACAGATTTTGAGCGTTATCGTGGTGCGACTTTACTGACGCCAAATATGTCAGAATTTGAAGCGGTGGTAGGTAAGTGTGATTCTGAAGAAGAAATCATTGAGAAAGGTTTAAAATTAATTTCAGACATCGAATTGACCGCACTTTTAGTGACCCGTTCTGAAAAAGGCATGACACTACTTCGTCCAACTCAAGAGCCTTTCCATTTGCCAACCGTTGCCAAAGAAGTATTCGATGTAACAGGTGCGGGCGATACGGTAATCAGTGTTTTAGCAACCGCACTTGCAGATGGTCGTTCTTTTGAAGAATCTTGCTACTTAGCCAATGTGGCGGCAGGTATTGTGGTCGGTAAATTGGGTACATCAACGGTTTCTACTGTGGAACTAGAGAATGCGATCCATGGACGTTCTGAAACGGGCTTCGGTATTATGTCTGAAAGCCAATTAAAAACTGCGGTAGCTCATGCTAAAGCGCGCGGTGAGAAAATTGTGATGACAAACGGTTGTTTCGATATTCTTCACCCAGGTCACGTGTCTTATTTAGAAAATGCTCGCAAACTAGGTGACCGTTTAATTGTTGCCGTAAATACGGATGATTCCGTCAAACGCTTAAAAGGTGAAAGTCGTCCAATTAACAATCTGAATACACGTATGGCAGTATTGGCTGGTTTAGCATCAGTGGATTGGGTGGTTTCTTTTGATGAAGATACGCCACAACGTTTAATCGGTGAGATTTTACCGGATTTATTAGTAAAAGGTGGCGATTACAAACCTGAAGAGATTGCAGGCAGCAAAGAAGTGTGGGCGAACGGCGGCGATGTTCGCGTATTGAATTTCGAAAATGGCTGTTCAACTACAAATGTGATTGAGAAAATCAAATCGCTGAAAGATTAATTTATTAAGGAATGAGTAGAATAAAGCTTGCCTTTATCCTGCTCAATCGTTAAAATTCAGGCTCCTTGTCATCGCTGAGTTAGAGATCGGCGAATGA
>CAUQGU010000107.1:0-3318 GCA_963517645.1 uncultured Haemophilus sp.
CGACAGTTCTTGCTCAAGCTATCGTAAATGAAGGCTTAAAAGCTGTGGCTGCAGGCATGAACCCAATGGATTTAAAACGTGGTATCGATAAAGCGGTAAGTGCGGTTGTTTCTGAGCTTAAAAATTTATCTAAACCTTGCGAAACCTCTAAAGAAATTGAGCAAGTAGGGACAATTTCTGCTAACTCTGACAGCATTGTGGGTCAATTAATTGCTCAAGCAATGGAAAAAGTGGGTAAAGAAGGCGTGATCACCGTAGAAGACGGTACAGGTCTTGACGATGAATTAGCGGTTGTGGAAGGGATGCAATTTGATCGTGGTTACTTATCACCTTATTTCATCAACAAACCAGAAACGGCAACGGTTGAATTAGACAACCCATACATTCTTTTAGTAGATAAAAAAGTATCAAATATCCGTGAATTACTTCCAGTATTAGAAGGTGTGGCAAAAGCGGGCAAACCATTATTAATTATCGCTGAAGATATCGAAGGTGAAGCACTTGCAACCTTAGTAGTGAACACTATGCGTGGTATCGTAAAAGTTGCTGCGGTAAAAGCACCTGGTTTTGGTGATCGTCGTAAAGCAATGTTACAAGATATTGCGATCTTAACTGCAGGTACTGTGATTTCTGAAGAAATCGGTATGGAACTTGAAAAAGCGACATTAGAAGATTTAGGTCAAGCAAAACGTGTAGTCATCAACAAAGACAATACCACGATCATCGATGGTGTAGGTGATGAAGCTCAAATCAAAGGTCGCGTAGCGCAAATTCGTCAACAAATCGAAGAATCGACCTCTGATTATGACAAAGAAAAACTTCAAGAGCGCGTGGCTAAACTTGCCGGCGGCGTGGCTGTAATCAAAGTTGGTGCAGCAACTGAAGTTGAAATGAAAGAGAAAAAAGATCGTGTGGATGATGCGTTACACGCAACTCGTGCCGCGGTTGAAGAAGGTATCGTTGCAGGTGGTGGGGTTGCCTTAGTTCGTGCTGCAGGCAAAGTGGCTGCAACCTTAAAAGGTGATAACGAAGAACAAGATGTAGGTATCAAACTTGCATTACGTGCAATGGAAGCGCCACTTCGTCAAATCGTCACTAACGCAGGTGAAGAAGCATCTGTTGTGGCAAGTGCGGTTAAAAATGGCGAAGGAAACTTTGGTTATAACGCAGGTACCGAACAGTACGGCGATATGATCGAAATGGGTATTCTAGATCCAACTAAAGTCACTCGTTCTGCGTTACAATTCGCGGCTTCTGTAGCGGGCTTAATGATCACTACAGAATGTATGGTTACTGATCTTCCAAAAGATGATAAAGCCGATTTAGGCGCTGCCGGCATGGGCGGTATGGGAGGCATGGGCGGAATGATGTAATTCCCCTTTGCGAAAGAAAGTGCGGTCGTTTTTCTTTATAGAAATGCGATCGCATTTTTATTTGTGTGGTGCTACACTTTAATGGTTTTCGATGATTTTATAGGTATAACAATGACAATTTCCCAAACTGAACTTAATCAACAACTCAAATCTGCCGGTATTGGTATTAATGCAACTGAATTACATGGTTTTTTGAGCGGCTTAATTTGTGGTGGATTGAAAGACCAAAGTTGGTTACCACTTTTATATCAATTCAGTAACGATAACCACGCTTATCCAACCTCATTAATTCAGCCGATTACCGAAATCTATGAGCAGATTGGTAAAACCTTAGGGGACGTAGAAGGGTTTGATTTTGAATTGGGCTTAACCGAAGATGAAAGCGTGTTTGCACGTGCAGACAGTCTATCAGACTGGGCAAATCAATTTTTACTGGGTTTAGGGCTTGTTCAGCCTGAATTGGGTAAAGAAAAAGGCGAAATTGGCGAAGCGGTAGATGATTTACAAGATATTTGTCAGCTTGGTTATGAAGAAGATGATGATGAAGAAGAGCTTGCTGAAGCCCTAGAAGAAATTATTGAATATGTTCGTACCATTGCCATGCTGTTTTACACCCATTTCAACGATGATGCACAAGAAATAAAACCGATATTACATTAAAAGGAGCAAAACATGGATCTCGCATACATGGCGGCATTACCGCAAGAAGAATTTACAGAACGTCGTCAAAAAGTATTCGCACAAATGCAGCCAAATTCTGCTTTATTGCTATTTTCCGAAATTGAAAAACGTCGTAATAACGACTGCGATTTTCCTTTCCGTCAAGACAGTTACTTTTGGTATTTAACGGGATTTAATGAGCCAAATGCAGCGTTGTTATTGATTAAAACGGAAGATGCAGAAAAGGCAGTGGTATTTCTTCGTCCTCGAGATCCTTTTCTTGAAACCTGGAATGGTCGTCGATTAGGCGTTGAGCGCGCACCGCAAAAACTCAATGTCGATGAAGCCTATTCTATCGATGATTTTAAAACAGAATTTCCAAAATTAACGGAAAAATTGACCGCACTTTATCATGTGGCCGATCGTCATCCTTGGGGTGATAAATTATTAGCCGAAAGTGCGGTGAAATTTTATGCTGTTTTTGATTGGCAGCCGATGTTAAGTGAAATGCGCTTAATCAAATCTTCAAACGAAATTCGCTTAATGCAGCAAGCGGGACAGATTACTGCGTTCGGACATATTAAAGCGATGCAAGTGACTCGTCCAAATCGTTTTGAATATGAAATTGAAAGCGAAATTCTACATGAATTTAATCGTCATGGTGCAAGATTTCCATCTTATAACTCAATTATTGCTGGTGGTGACAATGCCTGTATTTTGCACTACACCGAAAATGATCAACCATTAAAAGATGGCGATCTTGTGTTAATTGATGCGGGTTGTGAATTTGCTATGTATGCAGGCGATATCACACGTACGTTCCCTGTAAATGGTCAATTTACCCAGCCACAACGTGAGATTTATGAATTAGTGTTAAAAGCACAAAAACGTGCGATTGAGCTATTGGTGCCAGGTAATTCAATTAAACTGGCAAATGACGAAGTAATTCGTATTAAAACTCAAGGCTTGGTGGATTTAGGTATCCTGAAAGGGGATGTGGATAAGCTGATTGAAGAGAAAGCTTATCGCCAGTTTTATATGCATGGTTTAGGCCATTGGCTTGGCTTGGATGTGCATGATGTTGGTCGCTACGACGATGATCGTAGCCGTACGCTTGAAGTGGGGATGATCATCACTGTTGAGCCAGGTATTTATATTTCAGAAGAGGCGGATGTGCCAGCGCAATATAAAGGCATTGGTGTGCGTATTGAGGATAACTTGCTAATGACAGAATATGGCAATAAAAATCTGACCGCGGCGGCACCAAAAGAAATCGATGACATTG
>CAUQGU010000108.1:0-3159 GCA_963517645.1 uncultured Haemophilus sp.
TGATCGTGAGTGATGGGTTTTCGGGAAATATTGCATTAAAAACCCTTGAAGGGGCAGCTAAGAATCTGTTATCTCTTCTGAAAGGAAAAGAAAAACAGCCTATTTTTAAATCATTTGCCAAATTTATTCTGCGTTTTTTCTTTAAGGATGCTTATCATCGCTTGAAACGCATTAACCCAGATGAATATAATGGGGCATCTTTACTCGGATTAACGGCTGTTGTGGTGAAAAGCCATGGCAGCGCAAATGTGGATGCATTTGCTCGTGCAATTGCGGATGCAGCTTTGCAAGCTCGTTTGCAAATTCCACAAAAAATCTTGGCGGGTTTACAACGTTATTAATTAATAAGTTTTGATATTATGAATAGTAGAATTTTATCCACCGGTAGCTATTTGCCGAGCCATATTCGTACCAATGCGGATTTGGAAAAAATGGTTGATACTTCAGATGAATGGATCGTGACACGTTCAGGCATTCGTGAACGTCGTATTGCTGCAGAAGATGAAACTGTTGCAACAATGGGATGTGAAGCAGCCAAAAAAGCACTTGAAATGGCCAATCTTGATCCTCAAGAAATTGAGTTGATCATTGTTGCGACAACCAGTGGTTCTCACGCTTATCCAAGTTCAGCTTGCCAAGTTCAAGGTTTATTAGGCATTGAAGATGCGATTTCTTTTGATTTAGCAGCGGCTTGTACCGGTTTCGTTTATGCTTTAGGCGTAGCGGATAAATTTATTCGTTCAAGTAGCGTGAAAAAAGCCCTTGTCATTGGTGCGGATATTAACTCGCGTAAATTAGACGAAACCGATCGTAGCACTGTTGTGTTATTTGGTGATGGTGCGGGTGCCGTGATCTTAGAAGCATCAGAGCAAGAAGGCATTATTTCAACGCATTTACATGCATCGCCAGATAACAATGCGGCATTACTACTTCCACAAGCTGAACGTGGTGTGGAGAAATCTGGTTATATTGAAATGCAAGGTAACGAAACCTTTAAATTAGCGGTACGTGAGCTTTCTAATGTGGTGGAAGAAACCCTTTCTGCTAATAATCTCCAAAAAACAGATATTGACTGGCTTGTGCCACATCAAGCGAATTTACGTATTATCACCGCGACAGCGAAAAAATTAGAGATGGATATGTCGCAAGTCGTGGTAACGCTTGATCGTACAGCCAATACCAGTGCGGCGACTGTACCAACCGCTTTAGATGAAGCAGTGCGAGATGGTCGAATTCAACGCGGTCAATTGCTTTTACTCGAAGCTTTTGGCGGTGGTTGGACTTGGGGTTCAGCATTGGTGCGATTCTAATTAATTTGTTAGAATCTCGACAGAATTTTAAAAGTGCGGTTAAATTTGACCGCACTTTCAACATTTAAACGATGAAGAAATAGGAAGAAAACATGAAAAAATTCGCAATGGTTTTTCCAGGACAAGGTTCTCAAGCTGTTGGCATGTTAGCTGATCTTGCTAACGAATATCCGGTAGTCACCGAAACTTTTAAACAAGCATCTGAAGCGCTTGGCTATGATTTATGGAACTTGGTTCAACAAGGGCCAGCAGAAGAATTAAATAAAACTTGGCAAACTCAGCCGGCATTATTAGCGGCATCCGTTGCGATCTTCCGTGTATGGCAAGAAAAATACCCACAATTACAACCAAGCGTGATGGCTGGTCACAGTTTAGGTGAATATTCAGCATTAGTTTGTGCAGGTGTAATTGATTTTAAAGATGCCATTAAATTAGTGGAATTACGCGGTAAATTAATGCAACAAGCGGTACCTGAAGGTACAGGTGCAATGTATGCGATCATTGGTTTAGATAATGATGCGATTATCAATGCATGTAAACAAGCCGAGCAAGGCGAAGTGGTATCTGCGGTAAACTTTAACTCACCAGGCCAAGTAGTCATTGCGGGAGCGAAAGAAGCGGTAGAACGTGCGGCTGCATTATGTAAAGAAGCGGGCGCAAAACGTGCTTTACCATTAGCGGTAAGTGTTCCTTCACATTGCGCATTAATGAAACCGGCAGCAGAACAATTAGCCGTAACACTTGAAGGCATTACGCTTAATGCGCCAGCAACACCAGTATTAAACAACGTGGATGTCAAAGCAGAAACAGAAAGTGCAGAAATTCGTACCGCACTTATTCGTCAGTTATATAGCCCAGTTCGTTGGACTGAAACCGTTGAGAAAATGGCGCAAGATGGCGTAGAAGTTTTAGTTGAAATCGGCCCAGGTAAAGTATTAAACGGTTTAACAAAACGTATCGTGGCAGAATTACAAGCAACATCAGTAAACGATGTGGCATCATTAGATGCTGTTGAAGCATTATTAGCATAAAAGGGGATTAAAAATGCAAAATAAAATCGCATTAGTGACAGGTGCAACACGTGGTATTGGCCGCGCAATTGCAGAAGAATTAGCATCAAAAGGTGCATTTGTAATTGGTACCGCAACCTCTGAAAAAGGTGCTGATACCATTTCTGCTTACCTTGGTGATAAAGGTAAAGGTTTAGTATTAAATGTGGCAGACAAAGAAAGTATTGATGCCGTATTAGAACAAATTAAAGAACAATTCGGTGATATTGATATCCTCGTGAATAACGCTGGTATCACTCGTGATAATTTATTAATGCGTATGAAAGATGAAGAATGGTTCGATATTATGCAAACCAACTTAACTTCTGTATTCCATCTTTCTAAAGCGATGTTACGTTCCATGATGAAAAAACGTTTCGGTCGTATCATTACTATCGGTTCAGTGGTGGGTTCAATGGGTAATCCTGGTCAATCTAACTACTGTGCCGCAAAAGCCGGCTTAATTGGTTTCTCTAAAGGTTTAGCGAAAGAAGTGGCATCACGTGGAATTACCGTAAACGTTGTAGCACCTGGCTTTATCGCAACAGATATGACGGAAGTGCTTACTGAAGAACAAAAAGCAGGTATTCTTGGTAATGTACCAGCAGGCCGTTTAGGTGAACCAAAAGATATCGCAAAAGCGGTAGCGTTTTTAGCTTCTGACGATGCAGCTTATATTACAGGTACCACATTACATGTAAATGGCGGCTTATATATGAGCTAACCCTTTAGGGCATATATATCAGGGATTTTGTCTATAAAATATAGCAAAGCAGTTTAGTTAATGATAAAATCCCAAT
>CAUQGU010000109.1:0-3140 GCA_963517645.1 uncultured Haemophilus sp.
GAGCAAACAGAACTGGCTGAATAATAAGACTAAAGTGCGGTTGAAAATCCTCTAAATTTTTAACCGCACTTTTTATCTTAAAACAAATATGAAGATACAAAATACTTTCAAAGCAAATGTTATTTGGGGCAGTTTAGGTTTTAGTTTAGCGATTATTGCAGCCCTTTTATTTGATACGCAGCAAACGATATCTTATCTTGCTGCGGCGAAAGCCTTTATTTTCTCTCAATTTAGCTGGTTTTATATTTTACTGAGTGCATTTTTTCTGTTCTTTTTACTCTTCTTGGCGTTAGGACGATACGGTGATATTAAACTCGGGAGTGATGAGGAAGAACCAGAGTTTAAATTAGGCTCTTGGATTGCATTACTCTTTACCTCTGGAATTGGTATTGGCATTGTTTTTCTTGGCGTTGCTGAACCGCTTTCACATTTTCTTTCACCAATAGGTGAATATGAGAAAGTTCGAACGGCATTATTTTTTAGTATTTTTCATTGGAGTATCAGTGCTTGGGCTATTTATGGATTAATTGCACTTACGATTGCTTATTTCGGATTTCGCTATAAATTATCCTTTTCTTTACGCTCTTGTTTTTATCCCTTACTGAAAGAAAAGATTAATGGAAGAGTCGGGGATATCATTGATATTCTCGGAATTTGCACTACCTTATTTGGCGTGGTTGCAACCTTAGGTTACAGTGCAATTCGGTTGGCGGCAGCGTTCCATTCAATGCATTTATTGGATAACTCACCGTATTTGGTTCCCCTTATTTTAGTGAGTGTTTTTATCATTGCTATCTTAATTTCACTGCAAGGGATTGCCAACGGGTTCCGTATTCTTAGTGAGCTAAATCTAGGCGTTACCTTTCTCTTTATGCTATTGGTTTTGCTATTCGGTCCAACAATATATTTAATTTCGGCTTTTACGGAAAATATTGGTACCTATTTAAGCGGTTTAATTAGAGTCGGCTTCAAGGCTTATGCCTATGATGTAGAACATCTAGATTGGTTTATGGATTGGACGGTTTTTTACTGGGCATGGTGGTTTTCATGGGCGCCTGGCTTTGGGATTTTTATCGCACGGATTTCTCGCGGACGAACTTTGCGGGAGTTTATTTTCGGCGTATTGATGGTGCCAAGTTTATTCTTCGTTTTGTGGTTCACGGTATTTGGTAATGGAGCAATTTGGGTGAATGAGCATCTTGCTAAGGGGGCATTAGGTCGAGCTGTAAATGATGTGGGATCACTTCTTTTTGATTTTTTGAGTTATTTACCCTATTCCGGTTTAACTAAAACGTTAGCTTTATTTATTATCACACTCTTTTTTATTGTAACCATTAACTTTGGTATTTATACGCTTAATAATATCGCAATTGAAGACAAAAGCCAGGTTTCACCTCGTTGGCAATCTATGTTTTGGGGTGGGCTATTGTCAGCAGTTACGTTTGTTCTTTACCTTTTTGGTGGTATTGAAATACTCCAATCAACGATGTTGTTTTTTTCTTTACCTTTCGCTCTGTTGATGTCAGTGATGGCATGGAGTTTGTTGAAAGGTTTACGATTTGAGCGTCAATATTATTCCACAGAGGTTTCAGATTTGTGGACAGGTGCAAACTGGCGTAGCCGTTTAAGACAGTTAGTGATTGAACCTAAGCGAGATGATGCCATTTTACATTTAAAAACAACGGCGCTTTTGGCAATGAGAGAGTTGCGCCAGTTACTCATCGGTACCTATGGTTTAAATGTGACCTTACAGTAACATTTTGGTCGTGATAATAATCAACTGGTTCTTTCTATTGAAAATGGTTTAGCAGAAGATTTTTTTTACCAAATTACCTTGTTCGAGAAGCCTGAGCCTGAAACTGCACAAGTCCATCATGCATTAATGGTTTCAACCAATATTCAATTGGAAGGTTATCCTTTGAGTATTACAAATGAAGAGGATTTGATTGTAGATATCTTGCAATGTTATGAGCGATACATGAAAGAACTGGATTTTGTTATTTCATAATTCCTGTCTCATGAGCAAACAGAACTGGCTGAATAATAAGACTAAAGTGCGGTTGAAAATCCTCTAATTTTTTTGACCGCACTTTTAAAATTACCTCTTGAGACAAATGCATAAAAAGAGTATATTCAAGCCCAAATTTTCAATTTAATTCTAACGGAGTTTTTCTATGTTTGGTTTATCCCCAGCACAAATGATTATTTTATTAGTCGTGATTTTATTAGTATTCGGTACCAAAAAATTACGCAATGCGGGATCTGATCTTGGCGCAGCAGTAAAAGGCTTTAAAAAAGCGATGTCTGATGACGAGCCGAAAAAAGATGCGGAGTTTACTCAAATTAAAGACGGTACAACAACCGCTGAAAAAACTGAAACTGTAAAAGATAAAGAACAGGCATAACCGTGTTTGATATTGGTTTTTCCGAACTTGTTTTATTGATGCTTGTGGGCTTAGTAGTACTAGGCCCTAAGCGTTTGCCTGTGGCTATTCGCACGGTAATGGGCTGGGTGAAAACGATCCGTGGGTTGGCAGCTAATGTTCAAAATGAATTAAAACAAGAGCTTAAATTGCAAGAATTGCAAGATAGCATTAAGAAAGCGGAACAACTGAATCTAAAACAGCTTTCCCCAGACTTAAGTAAAACCGTTGAAGAGCTGAAAGAACAGGCTCAAAAAATGCGTGCAGAGCTAGAAGAAAAAGCGGCTGCAGCGGGCACAACGGTAGAAGAGCAAATTAAAGAAATTAAAAGTGCGGCTGAAAATTCGGCTGATTCTGCTGAAAAACTCGTGGTGAATTCACAAGAAACTACAGAAAAACCAGCTGAAACAGCATCGACAGAGCGTGTAGAGAATGAACTTGCTGAAGTTTCAGAACCTGAAAAAACAGAAGTAGATTTAACCGCACTTGAAGCCCATGAACAAGCTGAATTAACCGAGCGTTTATCTGATTACTATTCGCCGGATGATGTGGAACTGCAACCTGCACCTAAATCTGAAGCTAAGTCCTAGAGAATAATTATGAGCAATACGACGGACGATTCCCAACCGTTAATTACCCATCTTGTTGAACTCAGAAACCGTTTATTACGTTGTGTAATTTGTATTTTAGTGGTTTTTGTGGCGTTGGTTTATTTTT
>CAUQGU010000110.1:0-2950 GCA_963517645.1 uncultured Haemophilus sp.
CTGATAATTTGAAACCACTCTTTGAACAAATTGCGGCATCAGATAAAGATTTATCCTCCCTCCGCTTTGCCATTGTAGGCTTAGGTAATTCAGACTACGATACATTCTGTCATGCCGTGAATAAAGTAGAAACACAATTAAGTGAAAAAAGTGCGGTCAAAATTTGTGAGAGTTTAAAAATTGATGTCTTACATATTGATGATCAAGAGCAATTTGCTGAAGATTGGCTACCACAATTTATTCATGCACTTTAGTCATAATAAAGCGATAATTTGAGTTATCGCTTTTTCTTTATCCATTATCTAAAAAAATTATCTGTGGATAACTTTGATAAAACCTGTCAAAAACTTGTTCTTTTCCACTGAGTAAATATGATGATTGTTTTAGCTGTGGATAAAATTAAAGGTTATCCACAAGAAAAAGCCTCCAAACTGACGACATTTCAACACAGTCTAAAATGATCTAACTTCTTCATTTAAAAAAGGAAAAGAATCTTATTCACAAGATAAATAGATCCTAATAGTAACAATAATAAGATCTTTATATATAAATAGATCTTATCTTTATTACCTCTCGATCTTCTCTCATCACAGATTGAATTCTTGCTTTCAAGCACACGGAATTTTCAGTAGAATAGCGCCTATTTTTAGATCGAAGATCAAATTGAAGACGAAGAGAGAGATATGTTTTACACCGAAGATTATGATGTGATCGTTGTGGGTGGCGGTCATGCTGGGACAGAAGCCGCATTGGCACCAGCACGCATGGGATTAAAAACCCTGTTATTGACACATAATGTTGATACCCTAGGACAAATGTCATGTAACCCTGCTATTGGTGGTATTGGTAAAGGCCATTTAGTGAAAGAAGTGGATGCGATGGGGGGCTTAATGGCGCATGCTGCAGATAAGGCGGGGATTCAATTTCGTACTTTAAACAGCAGTAAAGGGCCTGCTGTACGTGCAACTCGTGCTCAAGCTGACCGCGTGTTATATCGCCAAGCCGTACGCATCGCACTAGAAAATCAACAGAATTTAGATATTTTCCAACAAGAAGTAACCGATATTTTAATTGAGCAAGATCGCGTTTGTGGTGTGGAAACCAAAATGGGACTTAAATTCCGTGCTAAATCGGTTATTTTAACTGCCGGTACTTTCTTAGCGGGTAAGATCCATATTGGTTTAGAACATTATGAAGGTGGCCGAGCTGGTGATCCGGCATCTGTTACACTTTCTCATCGTTTACGTGATTTAAATTTACGCGTTGATCGTTTAAAAACCGGTACACCACCACGTATTGATGCACGTACAATCAATTTTGATATTTTAGCTAAACAGCATGGTGATGAAGTATTACCTGTATTCTCTTTTATGGGATCAGTAGATGATCACCCTCAACAAATTCCTTGTTATATCACGCACACTAATGAACAAACTCATGAAGTGATCCGTAATAACTTGGATCGTAGTCCAATGTATACTGGTGTGATTGAAGGAATTGGTCCGCGTTATTGTCCATCCATTGAAGATAAAGTGATGCGTTTTGCGGATCGTAATTCACATCAAATTTATTTGGAACCAGAAGGCTTAACCAGTAACGAAGTGTATCCAAACGGGATCTCTACCAGTTTGCCGTTTGACGTGCAAATGGGCATTGTTAATTCCATGAAAGGTTTGGAAAAAGCTCGCATCATTAAACCGGGTTATGCCATTGAATATGATTATTTTGATCCACGTGACTTAAAACCAACGTTAGAAACTAAATCGATTTCGGGTTTATTCTTTGCCGGTCAAATTAACGGTACAACGGGTTATGAAGAAGCGGCGGCACAAGGTTTATTGGCAGGGATTAACGCAGGACTTTACGTACAAGAGAAAGAAGCATGGTATCCACGTCGCGATCAATCTTATACAGGCGTATTGGTGGATGATCTTTGTACACTTGGTACCAAAGAACCATATCGCGTATTTACTTCTCGTGCTGAATACCGTTTGTTATTACGTGAAGATAATGCGGATATTCGTTTAACGCCAATAGCCCATGAATTAGGTTTGATTGATGAGGCTCGTTGGGCGCGCTTTAATCAAAAAATGGAAAATATTGAACAAGAACGCCAACGCTTACGCAGCATTTGGTTGCATCCGCGTTCTGAATATTTAGAAGAAGCCAATAAAGTACTTGGTAGTCCACTTGTGCGTGAAGCCAACGGTGAAGATTTATTACGCCGTCCAGAAATGACCTACGATATTTTGACTTCTTTAACGCCATATCAACCGGCAATGGAAGATAGAGAAGCCGTAGAACAAGTGGAAATTGCTATTAAGTATCAAGGCTATATTGAGCATCAACAAGAAGAAATTGAAAAACAAAAACGTCACGAAAATACGGCTATTCCGGCTAACTTTGATTACAGCAAAGTGTCTGGTTTATCTAATGAAGTACGTGCGAAATTGGAACAGCATCGTCCGATTTCCATTGGTCAAGCAAGCCGAATTTCAGGTGTTACTCCTGCAGCAATTTCAATTATTCTGGTTAATTTGAAAAAACAAGGCATGCTAAAACGTGGGGAATAAACTTCTCAGGTATTGAAAGCAAAAGTGCGGTGAATTTTCATCGCACTTTTTTATATTACAAATTAAAAAGATGTATTGGTAGGCTAAATTTTTGCTGAAATAAAAACACTAAGGATTTTAACCGCACTTTCAAGTAGAATGGCAACAAACAGATAAAATAGATAGAAAAATGAAAGCAAAACTCGAAAATTTACTGGCTCAAGCAGAAATTCAATTAACCGATCTGCAAAAAGATCAGCTGATTCAGTTGGTACAATTACTCAATAAATGGAACAAGGCTTATAATTTAACCTCTGTACGTGATCCGCAAGAGATGTTAGTAAAACATATCTTGGATAGTATTGTTGTTAGTCCTTATTTACAAGGGGATCGTTTTA
>CAUQGU010000111.1:0-2909 GCA_963517645.1 uncultured Haemophilus sp.
TGCGTCGCAATCTAAGGAAAGATAATATGCATTTATCGGAAGGTGTGTTGCATACACCCGTACTGCTTGGTGGTGCAGCTGTCGCATTAGTCTGTGTAATGATTGGTCTTAAACGACTCAATTCGCAGCAATTGCCGCTAACAGCATTGTTTGCTGCTGCTTTTTTTGTTGCTGGAACCATTCATGTACCGGTAGGCATTGGTAGCGTGCATCTCATCTTAAACGGCATGGCCGGCCTGTTTCTTGGTTGGGCCGTTTTCCCTGCTTTTTTAATCGCATTAGTCCTACAAGCTCTGCTCTTTTCCTTCGGTGGATTTGCTGTATTAGGTGTCAATTTATGCGTAATGGCATTACCTGCCCTTCTTGTACATTGGCTATTTGCAAAAAGACTTGAGCATGACAATTCCCGTCGCACTCAAATTGCAGCAGGTATTGGTGCTGGTGTAATCGGTGTTGGCGGTTCAGCCTTGCTCGCCTCTCTAGTCTTAGCATTAGATGGTGGTAAAACCTATAGCGATCTGATCATGCTTCTGGTGATATCACATATCCCCGTATTTATTATCGACAGTATCGTCAGTGTCGGTGTGGTCTTATTGTTAAACAAAATGTATCCAACAGCGCTCAGTGTGGTGAAATGAATTTTCTTGCTATTTTCCAACCGCACTTACGATTAATTTATGTGTTTTTGTGTGGACTTATCGTCAGCACAATGACACATATTTCAACGCTTATTATCCTTAATCTTATCGTATTCGGCGGATTACTTATTGCACTAATACGCTATCGGAAATCCCTTACCGGTTATTTCAAATATTGGCTAAAACTGAATTTTTTCACTTTGCTTGTTTGGTTGACCTTAAGCTGGAAAATCACCGAACAAGGCTTAACATTAAATCCAATGGGCATTCAGCTCGCACTGCTCATCACGCTACGTTTCAATTTAATTTTAAGTTTAACTCGCCTCTTGTTAATAGATATGAACGAGAGCCTTTTATTGCAAGCATTGTGTCGTTTGCCATTACCTGAAAAACTACTTCACCTATTTGTTCTCACTGTGCGCTATATTTCCGTGTTCAGTGAAGTACATAAAAAGATGGATATGGCAATGCGAGCACGTGGCTACCAGCCAAAACTTAATGGCAGAACCTTATTTATCGCGGCGCAGCGTGTCGCCCTATTATTAATTCATGCACTCGTTAAAGCAGAAAAAACAGAAATGGCGCTAAAAGCTCGTGGCTTTCAGCTGCATGATGTGAAAAAAACACAGGATAAATCTTGATGAACGTCCTCGAAGTCAAACAATTACAGATCATGCGCGAGCAACGTGTGATTATTGATAACCTTTCTTTTGAACTTCCTGAAGGCCATCGCCTTTTTTTACAAGGTGATATTGGTTGTGGAAAATCCACACTATTACATTGCCTATTAGGTTTTATACTTTACCAACAAGGAGAAATTCGCTGGTTCGGTAATGTATGTCGACAAGAAAAAGATTTTGTGCCACTACGTGGAAAGGTAGGCATCTGTTTCCAGCATGCCGGCGATCAACTTTTCGGCCCAACTGTACTTGATGATGTGGCCTTTGGTCCTCTCAATCAAGGATTGAACAGAGATGAAGCCTATCAAATTGCATTACAACAGTTGGAACGTCTAAATATTGTTGGATTAAAGGATCGCTCTGTAAATACCTTATCTGGTGGTGAACAGAATTTTACTGCACTGGCAGGCGTGCTAGCGATGCAACCTAAAGTATTATTATTAGATGAGCCAACGAATGGACTCGATGTAAAAAATATCGCCAAACTGACCGCACTTTTACGCGAATTACAGTTGCCAATGCTTATTGCGTCACATGATTTACGCTTTAGTGAAACACTTGCGGATTCCTGTTTATCTTTAGCTACGGATAACGATGGCTAAATGCGTTCATAATGCGTAAGGAAATAATTCAATAAAAAACGGGCGAACCATTTAAGTTCGCCCGTCATTCATTTATGACGCTAATCAAGCTACAAGTGCGGTTTCTTTTAAGCGATTTTTTAATTTCGCGTATTCAGTTACCACATAGCGTTCAGCCCAGGCTTGGTCTTCGATTTTATCAATACGAACCGCGCTGTATTTGTATTCAGGTGTTCTAGAACCCGGATTCAAATGGTCAGCGGTTAATTCGTTACATTTACCGATCCACCATTGATAGGTCATATAACAAGCGCCTTTGTTTGTACGCGTACTCACATCTGCGCGAGAAATAACTTTACCACGTGATGAGGCAATCCAAACCAAATCGTTGTTTTTAATGCCTAATTCTTTGGCATCTTGATCGTTCATTTGTACGAATCCCGGTTCATCCGCAAGTGCAGCAAGAGCTCGGCAGTTACCTGTCATTGAACGGCAGGAGTAGTGACCAACTTCACGTACGGTAGAAAGTACCAATGGGAATTCTTCTGAAAGATCTTCCATCGGTGGTTCCCAGTCGCATGCAAAGAATTCAGCTTTGCCGTTTGGACGGTCAAAGATTTGGCCTTTATACAAATATTGCGTACCTTGATCTTCAGGACCTTCGTCAGTACATGGCCATTGGATATAGCCCATACCTTCCATTTTTTCGTAAGTTGCCCCTTTATAAAGCGGACAAAGATCACGCAACTCATCCCAAATTTCTTTGGTATTGTTATAGTGCATTGGGTAACCCATTGCCGTAGCAATTTCGCTAATGATCACCCAGTCATCCTTGACATCGCCGGTTGGTTCAACCGCTTTATAGAAACGTTGGAAACCACGGTCTGCGGCACTATACACCCCTTCATGCTCAGCACAAGAAGTCGCAGGTAATAAAATATCTGCTTCTGCTGCGGTTTGAGTCATGAAGATATCTTGAACAATAAGAAGCTCAACTTTCTCGAAGGCTT
>CAUQGU010000112.1:0-2900 GCA_963517645.1 uncultured Haemophilus sp.
GACAAGTGAAGAAGCAACTGGGGATCGTCCGTTATACGGAATGGATCGTGCCGGCCAACCCGAAATATTACGATGTGGAGAAAGACTTGCGCGAAGGCGGTGAAATTTACTGGAAGCAGAGTAACAATATTGCGGTAGATGATATTGTGTATCTGTACGTCACTGAACCTACGGGGGCGATTCGTTATCAATGTTTGGTGTTGGAGGTGAATATTCCGTATCATCAAAAACGTACGGATAATTTACAGGTGAAGCGGGTGATGAAAATTCGTTGCTTAAAAGAATATGATAAAAGCCTCATTCCACGCGCGAAAATGGGGCAATTTGGTGTCACTGCCGTACGCGGACCACGGCATATGCCTTATGCATTAAAACAGGAAATTTCACTGTTGACTGGTGATGCTACCGAAAAGTAAAAACACATTAAAAATAAACCGCACTTTGAGCAAGATATGCAAAAGTGCGGTCATTTTTTTTGTATGGATTTGCAACGCATTTGGCTAGAAACTACGCTCAACAGACACAAACCATTCTCCGCTGGTGCGCGAATAAAATTCAGGAATATTACTGTCAATTTTACGGTAACGATAATTTAACTTAGGCATAAAACCTTTCCATTGCAGTTTGTTATGCCATAGGGTAGCGCTAAAATCATATTCCTTATCTTGTCGTTTTTTCGTTGGGAAATAGAAGTTTTTTGCCCGAAAGTCACGTTTGACATACCGAATACTTAAGCGTGTCGCAAAATCCTTGATTTGCCAGACGGTGCCGAGATTAACACCACGACGAAGCGAGGATTCTGCTTTGTCTTTACTGCGATCTAGGCTGCTTTCCACACCGCCGAAAAGTAACCAATTCGGCTTTGCCTGATAACTTAATGCCAGCGTTGCACCGTTAATATAGCCGTTATGACGGCGTGCAACGTTGGCATCCGCATAGCGTTTTTGGGTATGGGAAAGGGTGCCGGAGAGCGACCAAAGTGCGGTCAATTCACGGCGTAAATCTGCGGTAATGCCATAATTTTGGCTATAACGTGGTGCGCCTAACCAATGTTGCTCAAAAAAGGGCGTCAATCCTAAAGATTGTAAGGCGGAACGATGACGATAGCCCAATGCGGCGTAAAGTGATTTTTCACTATAGTCTTGATTGTCCCAATAATGCACGCCGCCAAAACGGCTGTTTAATGTCACAAAATGATTACCGGCGACATTGATTTCACGGCTTAAACCCAGCCCATAACGAAAGCCATGCGCTTTTTGTGGCAAAGATTCTTTGTCTTTTTTAAAACGCAATTTACCTAACAAAATATCTTGTTGAGATGACGCATTATTCACGTTGTCGGTTTGGGTATATTGCCATTCTATGTCGGCTTTCCAGTCTTGGCGTTCTTTCATTGCCTCTAAATAACGTTTGGCGAATTGTTGCATAGGTGGAGATAAATCCGGTTTAGCTCGCTCAAGTTCTGCCTTGGCTTGGCGGTATTGTTTATTTTCAAACAACATTACGCCTAAATCGAAACGGGGATAGGCCAGTTCCGGTTTGTCGTGAAGGATTTTTTGATAAAGCGCAATTGCACCGTTGTAGTCACGCTCTGCTCGCAACATTGCGCCTAGGGCATAATGATATAGCGTGACATCGTGCTGAGGTTGCGATTGATAAAGCGGCAACGTTTGTTTCAATATCCCCCATTGTTGTTTTACCACACTATAGTTGATCAGTTTTTCCAGTTTAGTTTGGGCACTGTCATCTTGATTGAATGTCACTGGCGCTGAAAGTGCGGTAGATTTTTCCGGCGTTTTTATCTGTGGATCTTCCGTTTTCGGCACGATATTTTTTTCAAAGAAAATAGGCTGTGGTGCTTGGAAGGTTTCGGCTTGAGTAGCTAAGGGAAGTAGAATGATAAAATAGGGAAGTTTTTTCATAGTCGATTAGAAAGTAATGCCGTTTAAACCGAAGTTCAAACGGCATTTTTATATTAAAGGAAAAGTTTATTTCTGGATTTCGCCACGTGTACCACCGAAGCCGACTGCATCTTTTCCATCAAGAGTGACTTTACCGCCAATTTCTTCCGCATTTTTACCAAAGAAATCTAAAGAATAAGAACCTGATTTGTAACCTTGGGTTGCACTAGATGAAATACCAGAGCCTGAAATAGAACCCTGTTCTAATGTAATGTTATTTCCTAAGCCGGTAATAGTTCCTGAGCCTGTTTTATTTGCAAAATTAACATTGTAATCTAGTGCTCCATTATTTTTGGCATCAAATGCTTTACCACTATAATTAGCTGTTCCTTCCGTTGGTATCGCGTCTAATTTTGTTTTTAGACCAGTAATTTGTACATTCGATAGTTCATTAATAGGAGAATAATTACGAACACCTGATTTTGTATTGGCAACAATAATTGAATATGGTTGGTTATAGATTGCTTTACCGGTAGTAATAGTTTCTTCTACTGAATAGCAACGTCCATTTGTACAACCAGATGAGGAACTACTTGATGTGCCATATTGGTTTGTAGTTAGCCCATTACGATATTGTCCATTATAAATTCCTTTAGCATTATTGATGATAAGTGTTTCAAGGTTAGCTTTTGCTGTATCTTCATCTAAATCTACATTATTTTTAGCAAAATCAGCGGCTTGATGTTCATTAAGACCTTCAGCAATAGCAAGTTTTGTCAAATCTTTTATTTTAATCATGTTATCTAAATTTGCTTTAGATACATCATCTTCATTATTGATATTATTTTGCGCAAATTGTTTTGCTTCGTCATCGTTTAGCCCTTTAGCTTTAGCTTGTTCAATTAACTCAGCAGTTTTTTGTGCAATACGAGCCTCTTCGGCTTTACGTGCTTCTTCGGCTTGACGAGCTTCTTCAGCTTTGCGTGCTTCTTCAGCTTT
>CAUQGU010000113.1:0-2763 GCA_963517645.1 uncultured Haemophilus sp.
ACACCCTGAAACAGTTCCACTTCCACGTGCCGAGCGAAAACCAAATCAAAGGCCGCACCTTCCCGATGGAAGCCCACTTCGTCCACTTGGACGAAAACAAACAGCCTTTGGTATTGGCGGTGCTGTACGAAGCCGGCAAAACCAACGACCGCCTGGCTTCCATTTGGGACGCCATGCCGATGGCGGAAGGAAAAGTGAAACTGAACCAACCGTTCGACGCTTCATCCCTGCTGCCGCGCAACCTGCGCTACTACCGCTTCGCCGGTTCGCTAACCACGCCGCCATGCAACGAAGGCGTATCATGGTTGGTGTTGAAAACTTATGACCACATCGACCAGGCGCAAGCGGAGAAATTCACCCGTGCCATCGGTTCGCACAACAACCGCCCTGTACAGCCGCTGAATGCACGGGTTGTTATTGAATAAGCGGTAACGCCGCGAACAGAAAAGCAGCCTGCACTTTGGGGATTGGAAAGTGCAGGCTGCTTTTTTGGGGAATGCAGGGGCGGCATTTATGCCTACGCAGGTGCAGGCTGCCTCCAAGGCAAAGAACGCGTGCGTGCGTACCGCACACACCCTACACGTTGGTTTTAAAGTTTGTGCCGCCCGCAGGTAAGGTGTGTGGCGTAGCCACGCACGCGGTGAGTGGGGAGGTGGGCTGCTTACTTTATATATATTCTCGCAATTTGTCTCGGAAATATGCAAAACTGGGAGAATTATTGGCTTCAACATTCATATACTGACTTATTTCACGCGCCCATTCTGATTTTAACTCTCCAATTTCTGTGTAACCTTTCTTTTTGAGTGCTACCGCCCCTCCTTTATAAATCATATCAGCCAATTTTTCCCATGTGCCACAAATAGAATCATTTTGATACGATCTATAAACTTGTTCCTTTGCATGACTGTAGGCTTGTTTTATTGCTTCAAAATCGCCCAATAACCAAGCCTCTCCCTCTTCAATAGCAATACAAAATTCTGTTTTTGGTTTATTTTGGCAAGAATTCAGAACTTTTAACAATTCATTTCTAAAGTTCGTAAAATTCTTATCATCCAAATCACATACAACAAAAAGAACAGCCTGATAATTTTGCCATGATTGAGCATATCCATTTATAAGTTTTGGTAGGTTATTTAAAAGAGTTTTTGTTTTTGCATTGTTTGCATTTAAATTTTTAGGAATATGACCTATTCCGCTATATGAATGGATTGTAAATGTATGCTCACTACCAATAATTTTAGGAACAAGTGTTGTTAATGCTTCTTTCCCAGATTTGTCCTCAACTAAAATTTCGAAATGCATAAACCTACTCTCAATTAATCTAAATATTCGCTATACCAAAGACTACCTAATGGTAATCCTTCCTTTACCAAATTCTTAATTAACTCATTTTCACTGGCTCTACGAATGTAAGAAAAACCATCTTCCTTTTTCTCTAAAATCCAAACTTCATCAGGTTCTAAGGCATCTACGAAATATGGTTGATGTGTAGTAACAAATACTTGCGAACCATCTTTTCGATTACTTGCATGTTCTCGAAATTCTCTTGCAAGAGATTCAAGCAGTTTATGATATAAACCATTTTCCGGCTCCTCAATACACAAAAAAGGGGGTGGATTTGGATCCTCAAGCAATAACATATAAGCAAAAACTTTTAATGTACCATCAGACATTTGCTGTGCATAAAAAGGATCTTGAAATCCTTTGTCATTAAATTTCAAAAGTAATCTTCCATCATTAGTTTTCTCTGTGGAAATTTTTTTTATACCTGGAATTTTTTGAGCAATTTTGTTTAAAATTCCTTGAAATTTCTTTGGATATTCCCTTTCTATATACTGAACAACATTACCCAAATTATCTCCATGAATATTCAGATGCTTTTGTGGGCCAGCTAAAGGTAAGCTGCGTGCAGCATCAGGAGTGAAGTAACTCAAATACCATCCTTCAATAAATTGCCGAAATGCAGAAATTCTAGGATGCTGAGTTAATGAACCAAGAGTAGCGATTCCTAATCGACGTTTATCTGACAACTCAACAACTTCAGTTTCCTTTGATTCTTCATTACTGTTCTTTTGTAGAGATTCAATAAAATTGGCTATATCAAAAGCATCATCAACCTGTTTACCCTCCTGCTCTCCTTTCCAAACGACTCCTTTACCATCATCTAAAATTAAAAATGAGAAAGGCCATCCATTGTTTTGCCCCTTCCTACGTTGCCTCAATCGTTCCTTAGAGACAAAAGGTCTACCAGTATTATCAATATCAAATGAAACTTCATAGGTTATTGGTCTAGCATTTCCATCTTCTTTATAATAGATTTCAAATTCTATTTGTCCTTCTTGACCTTTAGAAAACAAACGTTCATATCCACCTCTTCCTTGTTTATCGCAGGCTTCCTCTACACCAAACTTCAAACAATCCGATAGAAAACCAAATGCATCAAAAATGGTGCTTTTCCCCACACCATTTTTTCCAATTACGGCAGTTAGTGGAGTCAATGGTTTACTTTTCTGTTGATTCCATAGTTTCCCCAATGTAACATCTTTAAGGGAACCAAAATTTTTAATACGGAAACCTTCAATTTTTGCCATTTTAAATTCCTATATAAAATCAATTATATAAAGCCTACTCCGCCCCAAAAAGCAGATTCTCTTTAATCCCGCGTATTCTATCACGAATTACAGCTGCCTCTTCAAACTGCAAATCCCGAGCCGCCTGCTGCATGGCTTTTTCCAGTTTGGCGATTTCTTTAATCGCGTCTTC
>CAUQGU010000114.1:0-2703 GCA_963517645.1 uncultured Haemophilus sp.
ATTATGAAGGAAGTGTTACGATGTGGTTTAAAAATTTAATGTCATATAGGCTGACTAAGCCCTTAGATTGGGATCTTAATGAATTACAACGCCAGTTGTCAGATTGTGAATTTCATCCTTGTGGCTCACAAGATCAAAGTAAATTTGGTTGGACGAGTCCCTTAAAAGGCAGCGAGTTATTGTATTTTTCAGTGGGTAAACATATTTTGTTAGTTGCGAAAAAAGAAGAGAAAATATTGCCGGCGAATGTGGTGAAACGTGAATTGGATGAACGCATTGAAAGCCTTGAGCAAAAAGAAAACCGTAAATTGAAAAAAACGGAAAAACAAACGCTAAAAGATGATGTGGTGATGAATTTATTACCGCGTGCATTCACTAAAAATCAGCAAACTGCCGTATGGATTGATACTGAAAATAATCTTGTTCATGTTGATGCGGCATCCAGTAAACGTGCAGAAGATGCGTTGGCGTTATTGCGTAAATCACTTGGTTCGTTACCGGTTGTGCCGTTAGCTTTTGCGAATGAGCCTTCTACGATTTTAACAGATTGGATTGTGCAGGAAAAAATCCCGCATTGGTTGGTGGCATTAGAAGAGGCTGAATTGCGTGGAAGCCAAGAAGACAGCGTGATCCGCTGCAAAAAACAGCCATTAGAAAATGAAGAGATTCTCGCGCTTTTACAAGATGGCAAAAAAGTGGCGAGTAAGCTCGCATTGGAGTGGGAAGATACACTGACTTTTGTATTTAATGAAGATTGCACGCTCAAACGTTTAAAATTTGCCGATGCGGTGCGTGAGAAAAATGCGGATATTTTAAAAGAAGATTATGCGCAACGCTTTGATGCTGATTTTGTATTAATGACGGGCATTTTATCTAAACTGACAGAAAACTTACTCGATGAATTCGGTGGCGAGAAAGTAAGATTAGGTTAGTTTAATCATAAAACAAAAAAGGCGAACATGATGTTCGCCTTTTGTTTGTTTAAAAGTGCGGCCAAATTTCCGCACGTTTTTAATTAGTGAGTACTCGTACTGGTTGTCGTACGGTTTGCACGTTTACGATCGTTTTCCGTTAAGAGTTTTTTACGGATACGGATCGATTCAGGTGTTACTTCTACTAATTCGTCGTCATCGATAAATTCGATAGCTTGTTCAAGTGTGAATTTCACCGGTGTGGTTAAGACGATGGCATCATCTTTACCCGATGCACGCATATTGGTGAGTTTTTTACCTTGTAAACAGTTTACGGTTAAGTCATTTGTACGACTGTGAATACCGATGATTTGGCCTTCGTAAACTTCTACGTTAGCTTCGATCATTAATTTACCACGTTCTTGTAAACCAAATAGCGCATAAGCTAATGCTTTACCTGTCGCGTTAGAAATTAATACACCGTTTTTACGTTGGCCGATTTCACCTGGTTTGATGTCATCGTAGTGATCGAAACTAGAGTAAAGTAAACCAGTACCAGATGTCATCGTCATGAATTCACCACGGAAACCGATCAAGCCACGGCTAGGGATGATATATTCTAAACGTACACGACCTTTTCCATCTGGCATCATATCGCGAACTTCACCTTTACGGATACCTAATGCTTCCATGACAGAACCTTGGTGTTGTTCTTCTACATCGATAGTCACTTGTTCGTAAGGCTCTTGTTTTTTGCCGTTGATTTCACGGTAGATTACTTTAGGACGAGAAACCGCAAGTTCATAACCTTCACGACGCATATTTTCAATTAATACAGAAAGGTGTAATTCACCACGACCAGAAACACGGAATTCATCTGGGTTTGGTGTTTCTTCTACGCGTAATGCCACGTTGTGAACTAACTCTTTGTTTAAACGTTCAAGAATTTGACGAGAAGTCACGTATTTACCTTCTTGACCCGCAAACGGAGAAGTGTTTACACAGAAGAACATGGTTACGGTTGGTTCATCAACAGTTAATGAAGGTAAGGCCTCAACCGCATTGATATCACAAAGCGTGTCAGAAATATTTAATTCACCTAAACCGGTAATCGCAATGATGTCGCCTGCGTAAGCAATATCTTCTTCATAACGTTGTAAACCAAGATGACCTAATACTTGACCCACACGACCTTGGCGAGTTTTGCCTTCACCATCAATAATCGTTACAGGTTGATTTGGTTTGATTGCACCACGTTTGATACGACCGATACCGATAACACCCACATAGCTGTTATAGTCTAATTGTGAGATTTGCATTTGGAATGGGGCATCAAGTTCTACTTTTGGCGGTTCAACGTGTTTAACGATCGCTTCAAATAACGGCGTCATGTCTTCCGCTAATTCTTCGTGTTCAAGCCCTGCGACACCATTTAATGCTGAAGCATAGATAATTGGGAAGTCTAATTGCTCATCGGTTGCACCAAGGTTAACGAATAAATCGAATACTTGATCCACAACCCAATCAGGACGTGCGCCTGGACGGTCAACTTTGTTGATAACTACGATTGGTTTTAAACCATGAGCAAAGGCTTTTTGGGTCACGAAGCGTGTTTGTGGCATTGGGCCATCAAAAGCATCTACCACTAAAAGTACAGAGTCCACCATAGAAAGCACACGTTCTACTTCACCACCGAAGTCGGCATGTCCTGGAGTATCTACGATGTTAATGCGATAGCCATTCCAGTTAATTGCGGTATTTTTTGCAAGAATGGTAATACCACGTTCTTTTT
>CAUQGU010000115.1:0-2691 GCA_963517645.1 uncultured Haemophilus sp.
AAGGGGAAATTGACGAAGCACCAATGCTTTATATTGGCGAAAAAGTAGGGTCAGGTAATGGTGAACTTGTTTCTATTGCTGTTGATCCGATTGATGGTACAAGAATGACCGCAATGGGTCAATCAAATGCAATTTCGGTATTGGCTGCCGGTGGTAAACGAACTTTTTTAAAAGCACCTGATATGTATATGGAAAAATTGGTTGTTGGTCCTGAAGTGAAAGGCATGATTGATTTAAGTTTACCGATTGAACAAAACCTTCGCCGTGTAGCTTCTCGTTTAGGTAAATCCTTATCGGATTTAACGGTAATGGTACTTGCTAAACCACGCCATGATGAAGTGATTAAGCAAATGCATAATCTAGGTATTCGCGTGATGGCTATTCCAGATGGTGATGTTGCTGCTTCGGTTTTATGTTGCTTACCGGATGCTGAGGTGGATATGGTTTATGGCATTGGCGGTGCACCTGAAGGTGTGGCAGCTGCCGCTGCAATTCGTGCATTAGGTGGAGATATGCAAGCTCGCCTTATTCCACGTAATGAAGTGAAAGGCGATACAGAAGAAAACCGCAAAATTGCCGCTGAAGAAGTTCAACGTTGTGAAGCTTTAGGCGTGAAGGTCAATGAAATTTTAAAATTAGAAGATTTGGTACGTGATGATAATCTTGTTTTTGCCGCAACGGGAATTACGCACGGTGAATTGCTTAAAGGGATTTCTCGCCGTGGTAACTTGGCTACCACAGAAACCCTATTAATCCGTGGTAAATCACGTACTATTCGTAAAATCCAATCCATCCATTATCTCGATAGAAAAGATGCTGAAATCTATGAGATTTTAAGAAATTAGTGAAAATAAAAGAGCGGTCATAAAAAACAATGAATTTTTTGACCGCTCTTTTTTATTTCTTACAGCATTTTCTTTAATTGATACAGATAAGCTAAGGCTTGTTTTGGACTTAATTCATCTGGATCAAGCTGCTCAATGGCTTCACGTAAAGCATCAGGCTCTGCTTCAAAAGCCAATTCACCTTGATATTGATTTAATGCTCTCAAATGTTGAATTTGTTGATCACCATTTTGTGCCGACAATTTTTCTAACTGATGTAATTTTTGCTTCGCCAGTTTAATTACGGATTGAGGCACACCAGCCAGCGCTGCAACAGCAAGACCATAACTTTTACTTGCTGCACCGTCTTGAACCGCATGCATAAAGGCGATGGTATTGTTATGTTCTAATGCATCTAAATGAATATTGGCAATGCCTTCAATTTGTTCTGGTAGTGCCGTGAGTTCAAAATAATGGGTCGCAAATAACGTAAGCGAACGGGTTTTCTTCGCTAACCATTCGGCACAAGCCCAAGCTAAAGAAAGCCCATCATAAGTAGACGTACCTCGTCCAATTTCATCAATCAGAACCAAACTTTGTGAAGTGGCTTGATGAAGAATGTTCGCCATTTCGGTCATTTCCACCATAAATGTAGAACGACCGGATGCTAAATCATCAGAGGCGCCAATTCGAGTGAAAATTCGATCAATTTGCCCGATAACCGCACTATCAGCCGGCACAAAACTGCCTATATACGCCATTAACGTAATTAAAGCCGTTTGACGCATATAGGTACTTTTACCGCCCATATTGGGGCCAGTAATAATCAGTAAATGACGCTGCTGATTGAGATTAACAGGGTTAGCAATAAAGGGGGCCTTTAAGACTTGTTCCACCACAGGATGGCGACCATTTTCAATTTTTACGCCAATTTCATCGCTAAATTGTGGTGCAACATAATTTAAGGTTTCTGCTCGCTCTGCCAAGTTAACTAACACATCCAATTCAGACAATGCCAAGCTGGCTAACTGTAATTGACCTAAATGTGGCAATAATAAATCAAATAATTCATCATAAAGTTGCTTTTCTAAAGCAAGCGCCGCCCCTTTTGATTTTAAAACCTTGTCTTCGTATTCTTTTAATTCAGGAATAATGTAGCGTTCGGCATTTTTTAAGGTTTGACGGCGAACATAATGAATCGGTGCTTTATGAGCTTGTCCTTGGCTAATTTGAATGTAATAACCATGCACCGCATTAAAACCAATTTTTAAGGTATCAATACCAGTACTTTCTCGTTCGCGTTGTTCTAAATTTTCTAAATATTGTGTTGCGCCAGCGGAAAGGGTTCGCCATTCATCTAATTCTGCATTATAGCCTTCAGCAATAACGCCACCATCGCGAATTAATAACGGAGGGGTTTCAACAATTGCTTTTTGAAGTAACGCTATTTGCGCGGAAAAATCATCAATTTGTGCGGAAAGTGCGGTCAAATTTGACGATGTTTTTGTATGAATCAGTGATTTTATCGGTTCAATTTGTTCTAATGCAGTTCGTAAACGTGTGAGATCACGAGGACGAGCAGAACGCAGTGCTACACGAGCAAGAATCCGTTCCATATCGCCTACTTGTTGCAAATAAGGCTGCAATTCGTGATATAAATCTTGCTGAATAATTTCACCAATGGTTTTTTGGCGTTTTAATAGAATGTCGGTTTGACGGATAGGCTGATGAATCCAACGTTTTAACAAACGGCTACCCATTGGGGTAACACATTTATCTAATACCGAAGCCAGTGTGTTTTCTGTACCACCCGCAAGATTTTGAGTGAGTTCTAAATTTCGGCGTGTTGCAGCATCTAATTGAATAT
>CAUQGU010000116.1:0-2653 GCA_963517645.1 uncultured Haemophilus sp.
TTGGGGTTTCAGGGCCTAGACCATAATCTTGTAAATAACGGTAGCCGTTTTTATTTACTAAGATACCGCCTTCACCACGGCAACCTTCAGTCATTAAGATACCGGTGTTTGGTAAGCCGGTTGGGTGATATTGGACGAATTCCATATCACGAAGAGGAACACCGTGACGATATGCCATTGATAAACCATCACCGGTTACGATACCGCCGTTGGTGTTGAATTTAAATGCACGACAACCACCACCAGTTGCAATTACAACCGCGTTTGCATTGATTTGAATAAGTGAACCTTCCATCATATTCATCGCCACCATACCGCGAGCATGGCCATCATCAACTAAGATGTCTAAAACGAAGTGCTCGTCAAAGCGTTGAATTTGTGGATATTGAATGGATGTTTGGAAAAGAGTATGTAATAAGTGGAAACCGGTTTTATCTGCTGCGAACCAAGTACGTTCGATTTTCATCCCACCGAAACGACGCACGTTTACATCACCATCGGCTTTACGGCTCCAAGGGCAGCCCCAACGTTCAAGTTGAGTCATTTCCACTGGAGAATGTTCAACGAAATATTCCACCACATCTTGTTCACATAACCAGTCACCACCGGCAACGGTATCGTGGAAGTGTTTATCGTAGGAATCTTCCTCTTTAATTACTGCGGCCGCACCGCCTTCTGCTGCAACCGTATGGCTACGCATAGGATAAACCTTAGAAACTAATGCGATCTTTAAGTTAGGGTTTGCTTCTGCTGCTGCAATTGCTGCACGTAAACCGCCGCCACCAGCGCCAACAATAGCAATATCGACATTAACCGTTTGCACGATATCCTCCAATCAATAGAAAGTAAAAAAATAAAACGCCCTAAATTAATAGGGGCATGTTGCCATTCTGCCATTTTTGTTTACAAATTAGTAACTTTTTTTCTGGAATAAACGGACAAAATACTAAAAGTGTGATCTAACTCAAAAAAGTTAGTTTTTTATATATTTATAGATGATAACCGTTTGCGTTTAAGAATGATTTAGTCGGATTATTGAGTTAAAAATCACTCTTGTTTACAATAGCCTAATTCATTTTAAAGGTGAAAACGGAGAAAAAAATGACCGCACTTAGCGATAAAAAAACAGAATGGCAACCTTCCGCCTCAATTAAAAATTTATTGGCGCGTGCCAAAATCATTGCGGATATCCGCCAGTTTTTTACTGAACGTGGATTATTAGAAGTGGAAACCCCTGTTTTAAGTGAATTTGGCGTAACGGATCTTCATCTTTCCACCTTTAATACAGAATTTGTTGCCCCTTTTGATGATCTGTCGAAAACGCTCTGGCTTTCTACTAGCCCGGAATATCATATGAAACGTTTACTGGCAGCAGGCAGTGGACCGATCTTCCAAATTGGTAAAGTGTTTCGCAATGAAGAAGCAGGTAATCGCCATAATCCGGAATTCACCATGCTTGAATGGTATCGACCGCACTTTGACATGTATCGTCTGATGAATGAAGTGGATGATTTGTTACAACAGATCCTCGATTGTAAACCGGCAGAAACCTTAAGTTATCAGTTTGTCTTCCAAGAATATGTAGGATTAGATCCATTATCTGCGACTCGTCAAGAACTGGTAGAAGCGGCACGTAAACACAACTTTATGGCAGATGAAGATGAAGATCGTGATACCTTATTGCAATTTCTATTCAGTGAAGTGGTAGAGCCTAAAATTGGGCAAGAGGCCCCTGTTGCCGTTTATCATTTCCCTTCTTCCCAAGCCGCACTTGCACAACTTAGCCCAGAAGATAGCCGAGTGGCAGAACGTTTTGAGTTCTATTATAAAGGCTTAGAGTTAGCCAACGGTTTTCATGAACTCACGGATGCACGTGAACAGCAACACCGCTTTGAGCAAGACAATCGCCTGCGCGAAAAAGCAGGATTGCCACAGCGTGAAATTGACTATCGTTTTCTGGGGGCTTTACAAGCCGGCATTCCAAATACCTCTGGTGTGGCTTTAGGTGTGGATCGTTTAATTATGATTGCATTAGGCGCAGAAAGTATTAAAGAAGTGATTTCATTTTCGGTGGAATGTGCTTAGTTTGCTCAAAAAATATTCATTATTTCTTCTGAAATGAATAAAAAAGAAGAATAAATTGCTCAAAATAGAGAGAGTAATGTCTAGACAAAATTCTGAAAAGTTCGATATGAAAGGATGTTTTTGGTTAAAAAATATCCTTTTTTGTGTAAAAAATGTGATCTTGATCCGATTTTAGAAAATTGGAACAGATCCTCCCATTGACACTACAGGTTTATTTTGTAATATTTGCGACGTCTATTTCGGAGATTGAACTTTTTATGAAAAATTGCTTCAATCAAAAATCATAGGTAACAACCAAAAGGAATAACAATTATGAAAAAGACACTAGCAGCATTAATCGTTTCTGCAGTTGCAGCTTCAGCAGCTAACGCAGCAGTAGTTTATGACAACGAAGGTACTAAAGTTGAATTAAACGGTTCTCTTCGTGTAATTATGGAAAAAGCGGATAAAAAAGTGTACAACGCCGCTAACCAATCAACTAAAAAAGCTAACTCTGCTTTACGTAATGCAGGTTCACGTTTCGGCATCACTGTAAAACATAACTTAGATAACGATTTCTATGCATTAG
>CAUQGU010000117.1:0-2640 GCA_963517645.1 uncultured Haemophilus sp.
AAGATTGGAATTAGCTCAAAGTAAAATACATGTGTTCGCCAAAAATGATTTTCTATATATGGTTTTCTGTATTCTTTATAGCTTTCTATTTTTTC
This sequence comes from uncultured Haemophilus sp., assembly GCA_963517645.1. Lineage (GTDB taxonomy): Bacteria > Pseudomonadota > Gammaproteobacteria > Enterobacterales > Pasteurellaceae > Haemophilus_D. The sequence goes on from CAUQGU010000117.1 coordinate 96, forward strand.
ATCTGGAAAATTTTTAATAAATTCAGGAGTGCTTCTAATCTTTATATGTTCTTCATATAAAGGTTTAATTTTTATATCTGGATTAATAGCCCAAATATAATCATTTTTAATTCCTTCTAATATTCCTGATAAGGGAGTTTCTTTGTGTTGGAGATCTAAAAATGCAATTACAGAGAAAATGCCAATAATTAGAGTTCTGAAGAAACCACGTAAATAGCCATCAAAAGTTGAGTTTTTGATTTCAATTTCGTCCTCATTGACTTTGCGTATTGAAAAGCCGAGATCATGAAAAATTTTATTTCGATTCATCGTTTTCCTTATTATTTCTGAATCTGATTTTTTGCATTTAGTATACCTTATAGGAAGCTTTCTATTCTAATGTTCACAAAAAATAAAAGTGCGGTTGATTTTCTAAGCGTTTTAAAACGTTGAAAAATTTTACCGCACTTTTCTAACTTATCTTATAGCATGTGATTATCTAAGCCTTTGATGATAAGTTCTTCATTAATGATTTTCTGTTCTTCAGCTATATCCTTAAACCAGTTTTGTTTTTGATTATTCGTTTTTTTATTCCATTCTGCGAGGGCTTGTTCAATAGCCGCATCAGCTTTACCTCGGTTAAACGGCACGGGAAGGGCAAAAGCATTGCAAAACGGGATGGTGACGATGTAATGCCATACGCTAAAACGGCGCTTGATGTGTTTTAAAAATTCAGGGTTATCTTCTGTGAGATAAGCCCGAATGGCGTTTAAAATATCAATGCTTTGCTTGGAAGTCACCGACGGATACACGCCCAAATAATGACGAGAGGGAAGCATGTTCTTCTCTTCCCGAATGGCCATCACAAAAGAGTATAAACTTTCCCCGCCCAAAGGGTGTGGGCCATAACAGGAATAGACCACGCCACCCAGCGGGTCACCTTCCTTCGGCACAAAGGCGACGCGATAAGTACCGTTTAAAATCGGTGCATAAATAATCCGTTTTTTACGGTTTACTCGGATTCCACGCGGGCGCGGCAGACAGAATAAAAATAGCAGGAATGCCATCCAAATTGGGTGTAAAAAGGTGCGAATAATATGCCATTTTGCCCAAGGTTTGTGAGTGTAATTTTCTTTATACTCTTCATAAGATTGGAGTTTTTCATTAGGATATTTTTCCCTTGTTTCTGGGTTTTGAACCCATTCACGGTATTTTTCGTACAACGGTCTAATTTCACTATCCTTATTAAAAGTCCACACAAAATCTTCCTTTATTGCAGAGATTTCATAAAAAAAAGGCGGTTGTTTATATTTAGCGTTTTGATACAAACTCATGCAAAAAATACCAATAAATAAAAGCCGAATAAAACCCCGATAATAGCCATCAAAAAAGGCATTACGGATTTCGATTTCGTCTTCATTGATTTTTCGGATTGAAAAACGTAGTTGTTTACACATTTTTTCTTTTTTACTTCATAAATCTCAAATAAAAGTGCGGTTGATTTTCTAAGTGTTTTAAAACGTTGGAAAATTTTACCGCACTTTGTTTTAAATTGGTTTATTTTACTTCGTTATCTAATTCTTCCCGCAGATGGCGTTCATTGATGAGTTTCTGTGTTGCGCGGCGTTCGTTGAACCAGCCTTGTTTTTGGTTAGGGGTTTTCTTATTCCATTCGGCAAGTGCCAGTTCAATAGCGCGATCGGCTTTTTTACGACTAAATGGTACACGCAATGCAAAAGCGTTACATAGCGCAATGTTAAATTTTAAGCCGAAGTTTTTAAAATCTCTGCCTACATACTTTAAAAATTCCGGATTATCTTCCGTAAGATAAGCACGAATCGCACGTAGGATTTGGGCGTTATGTTCCGAGCTTGGACTTGGATATACGCCGAACAGCGCAGTAACGCGACGTTTGGAAAGGTAATCGTCAATCCAAAGTTGCAATGAAAAACGCTCATGGCTACCAAATGCATACAAGCCGAAACGGCTGTAATTAATTCCTCCTAGCGGATCGCCTTGTTCCGGTACGAAAGCGATGGCATGACTGCCAAAGATGGTTTGCCAATAAATCACCCGTTTTTTGCGGTTGACACGAAAGCCGCGTGGGCGGGGGAGGAAAAAAGCAAAGAGTACAAAGGGGATTAAAATGATATCAAGGATAAAATCTTTTAGTGGTGATTTTGGGGAAATTCCATATTTATATTCTGCATATGGAGTTATCTCCAATTTATTTTCTCTAAACTGATTAACTTCCTCCATTCTATCTTTGTAACTTAAATAATTTTCCATAGCTGGCTTATCAGGATTGAAAGCCCATTCATAATCACTTTTTGCCTCGAGATATTGGCTATAAAATGGAATGCCTGATGAACCATGAAAGACACTAATAAGTGTCATGCCAATTAAAACAAAGCGAATAAACCCACGAGCATAACCATCAAAAATGGAATCCCGAATCTCGATCTCATCATCGCTCCGTTTACGAATGGAATAGGCAATGTCTTTATGTTTATTAATAAAAAATTCACTTATTTTATCAATCAAATCTTTTTCTTTTTGTTTCTCT
>CAUQGU010000118.1:0-2602 GCA_963517645.1 uncultured Haemophilus sp.
GGACGGTGCATGTGTCGGCGGAGAAACTGGGCATCAGCGGCGTGTTGGATTTGGTAGAAATGGAAACGAAAACAGGTCGTCTGAAACCTGTGGAATATAAGCGAGGCAAGCCCAAACCCGACCCGATGGACGAAATTCAGCTTTGCGCCCAAGGCTTGTGCTTGGAAGAAATGACGGGGCAAACCATCTCCGAGGGCGCGCTGTGGTATATACAAACCCGCCACCGCGTCCCCATCGTGTTTTCGGACGACCTGCGCGCTCAAACACTCGCCACCATCGCCGCCGTGCGCGAACTTCTAAACAGCGGCAAAACCCCGCCACCCGACTACGGCAAACGCTGCAAAGCCTGCTCGCTGGTAGAGATTTGCCAGCCGGAGTTGCTGGGAAAACAGGATAGGAGTGTGGGGTATGTGGCGGGGTTGTTTGAATACCTTTTTAATACTTAAGGGAAATTTTTATGTCAATCGAAAATATATTACGAGAAAGACAGATTCAATATTTATGTCATTTCACAAGATTGGAGAATCTTGAGTCAATTTTAACTCATGGATTAATTCCTAGATCTGATTTATATAATCCAGAATTTAATCCTAATCGTAATTTACGCGTTAGTGGATTGTTTAATGATACGGTTCGTGCTGATGAAAAAATAAATGCTATTTGTCTATCTATCGCATTTCCAAATAGTAAAATGTTCTATAAGTTGCGTAGAGAGCAAGAAAATTCTCAGTGGGTGGTAATTGTTTTACATTCTTCTCTCTTATTAAGTAAAAATTGTGCTTTTTATCCCACTAATGCGGCAAATAATAATGTTAGGCATTCTGATATTAGTAACTTCCAAGGTGAAAGAGCGTTTAATATACTCTTTGATGATATAGGAGATGAACGTCAATTCCTTTTACCAAAAGATCCAACAGATGTGCAAGCAGAAGTGCTTGTATTTGATAATATTGAAACTAATTACATAGCTTGCTGTGTATTTAATTCAAATGATTTGAGAGATAATTTTTTAGCAAGATATACAAATTATCAGTTTTACTCCTTACAGAATCAATGGGGATTGTTTGATGATAGATTACGAGCTAGACAGCATAATTTTATAGGGTGTTAGGTATGGCTAATCGTCCAATTTTTATTCCAAAATTTGAAGGTGATTTTTTGGTAAAAACCCAAAATATAGACTTTGAATGGTTTCCAGGTCTTTCAGTTTCACAAAAACAAAAGTCCATAGATTCACTACATTTGGAAGCTAAAAAACTTGAAGGTGTAGAAAAAGTTTTAGAAATTTCAAGCAAATCTAAAAATGAATTAGGTGTTGCCTTAAGTGCTTTTAATCTGATGATTAAAAGTGCAAGAGGTAAGCAAGTAAGTGTTGAGTGTGTCTTCCAAAGTAGCAAAGTTTTTGAGGGAGATATTCAATACTTAGATTTGCTTGAAGTGTCATCAAAAGAAGCAAAAAAAGACTCTAGACTCAAAGCATCTGGAAGAGTAATAGCTTTTCGTACCTATGGAAAAAAAGATAAAGAATGGGGAACTGAACCTATTACAGCCTATTATGATTGGCTATATGTTAATGCTTTAAATCAGCATACAGAATTTCATGAAGATCTTCTGGAATATTCAGCATTTAGTGATATTGAATTTAATCCTGAAAAATCGCTCAACTGTCAGGCATATTCAGTAGCATTATTCTGTGCTTTGTATAGAAGAGGAATTTTACAGGACGTTCTCAAATCTCAAAAAGATTTCTTATCTATATATAAAGATTACAAAATTGATAACTCTTATACTTCAAGAAAGCAGTTGGGGATGTTTCTGTAACCCTAACAGTAATTTTTAGGTAGTCCAACCCCGTTAAACATTCAAAAGTGCGGCCAAAATCCAAGGAGTTCCCCATGCGCAAACTGCAAAACACGCTCTACATCACCACCCAAGGCAGCTATCTGCATAAAGAGCGGGAGACGCTGGTGGTGGAGCAGGAGCGTAAGAAGGTGGCGCAGTTGCCGGTGCATTCCATCGGGCATATTTTCTGCTTTGGGAATGTGCTGGTGTCGCCGTTTTTGTTGGGGTTTTGCGGTGAAAATAATGTGAATTTGGCGTTTTTTACCGAAAACGGACGTTTCTTGGGGCGGCTTCAGGGGCGGCAGAGCGGCAATGTACTGCTGCGTCGGGCGCAGTATCGGGTGTCGGAGCAAAATCCCGTGCCGATTGCGCGCAATATCATTGCGGCGAAGATTCAGGCGAGTAAGCGGGTGCTTCAGCGGCAGATTCGCAATTATGGCGAGAATGCGGCGATTCAAAGTGCGGTCAATGCTTTGAATATTTCGCTGCGGCAGTTGAAGGGCGCGGCGGAGCTGGACGTGGTACGCGGCATTGAGGGCGATGCGGCAGCGCGTTATTTTGGCGTATTCGGGCAACTTTTGAGCGAAAAAAGCGGCTTTTCTTTTGACGGGCGTAACCGCCGTCCGCCCAGAGACGGGGTGAACGCGCTGTTGTCGTTTGTGTACAGCATTCTGGGCAAGGACATCAGCGGCGCGCTGCAAGGCATGGGGCTGGATCCGCAGGTGGGCTTTCTGCACGCCGACCGACCGGGTCGCGACAG